>JBEVGK010000053.1:0-3909 GCA_040511795.1 Lacisediminihabitans sp.
TACCGCATCAACACCGTCGGCGGCACGGTGCTCATCGACGACACGACCATCAGGGGCATGCTCGGCAAGGGCTTCGAGCGCGTCACCGGCGAGCTCTCGGGCAGGTGGCTCGACCTCGGCGCGAACAGCGTCTCGGGATCGATCTCGGTCATGCGCCGCGAGCCGGCGAACACGGCAGCGGATGCCGCGGCCGCGAGCCACGGCGACACGGCGGGCGGTTCGGGGCACGGCGCCGACGAGGCATCCGCATGACCCCGCCCGTCTTCGCCCACGGCAGTCTGCGCCTCTACCTGCTCGCCCTGCTCGACGAGCAGCCGCGACACGGCTACGAGCTCATGCAGGCCCTCGGCGATCGCTTCGGCGGCACCTACATCCCGAGCGCCGGCACCATCTACCCGCGCCTGGCGAAGCTCGAGGACGAGGGCTTGGTGACCAAGACCGCCGACGGCCGCAAGACCGTCTACGCGATCACGGATGCCGGCCGCGCCGAACTCGAGGCCCGCTCCGGCGAGCTCGACGACATCGAGAACGGCGTCACCGACTCGGTCCGTCGCCTCGCCGACGAGGTGCGCACATCGGTGGGCGACGCGATGAAGACCCTGCGGGCAGACCTTGCCTCCGCCGCCCGAGACGCGAGAACGGATGCCCGGCAGTCCGGTCGCTCGACCCGGGTCGAGCCGGAGTCCGTCGTCATCAACTCGCGACTGCGCGAAGCAGAGGCGGTGGTGAACGAATTCCGTCACCAGCTGCGCACGGACCTGCGCCAGATGGCCGTGCGCGGCGACCTGGGCCAGGCAACGGTCACCCTGCTTCAGACCCGTCTCGACGAGCTGAGGAAAGCTGTTCGGACCGAATCGTGATAAACGGGAATCTTCTCAGTAGCTGAGATGTTTGACGTCGATTGCGCCCGCGGGCAACCGCGGGTGTATCGTCGCACCTCGTGACTAGCGAAGTTCGGTCGCCCAAGAGGTGGCTGATCGGGGAACCGCTGGCGTCCGAGAAACTCGAAGGCCAGCTCCTCCCGAAGCATTTGGCGTTGCCTATTTTTGCTAGCGACGCCCTCTCTTCTGTTGCGTACGCGCCGCAGGAACTACTCCTCATCCTTACCCTCGGCGGACTCGCCTTTCTGAGTTTCGCCCCATGGGTAGCTGCCGCCGTGGTCTTGCTGCTCATCGTGGTGGTTGCCTCGTATCGCCAGCTCATCAAGGCGTACCCCTCGGGCGGTGGCGATTACGAGGTCGCCCATCGCAACCTGGGCGAGAAGGCAGGACTCGTCGTCGGGTCCGCACTCCTCGTCGACTACGTGCTCACCGTGGCCGTGTCGGTCGCCTCCGGTGTGGACAACATCATCTCGGCCTTCCCGCAGCTCAACGGCTTCCGCATCGAGATGGCCGTCGGCTTCGTGATCGTGCTGGCCGCGATCAACCTGCGTGGCGTGGCCGAATCCAGCAAGGCCTTCGCGCTTCCCACCTATCTCTTCATCGGCAGCGTCGCGATCATGATCGTCGTCGGAATCGTGCGCATCGCCCTCGGCGACGCACCGGTGGCGGCATCCTCCACGTTCACGGTGAAGAACCCCGAACACCTGGCACAGATCGGCATCATCCTGCTGCTGCTGCGTGCGTTCGCCAGCGGATGCAGCGCGCTCACCGGTGTCGAGGCCGTCGCCAACGGCGTGCAGGCGTTCCGGCACCCCAAGATCAAGAACGCTCAGCGCACGCTGGTGCTGATGGGCTCCATCGCCATCGTGCTGTTCGTCGGCCTGATGGTGCTCGCGCTGATCAGCAAGGTGCACTACGCGGAGTCGGCCTGTGATCTGCAGGGCTTCAAGAACTGCACCACTGCGCCGCAGGCATCCGTCATCTCGCAGATCGCCGCCGCCGTGTTCCCCGGCAACGGCTATTTCATGTTCTACATCATCCAGGGGGCGACCGCTCTGGTGCTGCTGCTGGCGGCGAACACCGCCTTCAACGGGTTCCCTCTGCTCGGCTCCGTGCTCGCGCGCGACAACTACGCACCCAAGTCGCTGCAGACCCGCGGCGACCGGCTCGTGTACTCGAACGGTGTGCTGGTACTGAGCGGCGCCGCCATCCTGCTGATGCTGGTCTATCGCGCAAACCCCACCGCGCTCATCCAGCTCTACATCATCGGCGTGTTCGTGTCGTTCACCCTCGGCCAGACCGGCATGGTGGTGCACTGGACCAGGATGCTGCGGAACGGCTGCGCGAACCGCGGCCAGGTCTACCGCTCCCGCGCCATCAATGCCACCGGCGCGCTCTTCACCGGGCTCGTGCTCATCGTGGTGACCATCACCAAGTTCACCCACGGCGCCTGGCTGGTGTTCGCCATCATGCCGGTGCTGTACGTGCTGATGCTGCGCATCAACCGGTACTACAAGAAGGTCGCCCAAGACATCGAGGTCGACCCGACCACCACCTTCGGTGCCAGCGGCGACCACGCCATCGTGTTGGTCGGGCGCATGCAGAAGCCGATCCTCAAGGCCCTGGACTACGCGATCGCCGCCCGCCACGACAGCATCGAGGCGATCCACGCGAACATCGACGAGCAGGCGTCTGAGCAGCTGTCGAAGCAGTGGGACGAGATGAACATCAAGGTGCCGCTGCGCATCATCCCGTCGCCGTATCGCGATATCAGCATGCCCCTGATCAAGTACATCAAGGCACGTCGGGCCGAGCACGGTGCCGAGGTCATCACGGTGTACACGCCGATCTTCATCGTGGGCCACTGGTGGGAGAACCTGCTGCACAACCACAAAGCCCGCCGCATCCGTCAGAAGCTGATGCTGGTGCACGGCGTCACGGTCGCCATCGTGCCGTGGATGCTCGACTCGTCCAAGCAGCTCTACCAGCGGTCGAACCGCCCACTGCCCGGCCAGGACCGCCGTGGCGAACCGCGACGGCCGGTGATGCGCAAGCCGCTGCCGCCGGCCGCCCCGCACGTCCGTGCCGCCGCCACCTCGAGCCAGGGTCGCAGCGAGGGTCCGAGCGACCGCGCGGCTCGGGCCACACCGGCGGCGACAGCGACCGCCGTCCGCCCCACGGCGGGTCAGGGTGGCAGCACGAAGACCACGACGACCGAGAAGACACCCTCCGTAGACTGAGCGGGTGACGACCCCACATCAGCTTCGTGGCGCGGATGTGCTCGCGGTGATCGTGGGAGGGCTGCTCGGCACCGGCCTGCGCTACGGCATCGATGTCGCCGTCCCGGTCGCCGATCCGGGGTTTCCCTGGCCGACCCTGCTCATCAATGTGGTGGGCTCGTTCGTGTTGGCGATGCTCACGGCCACCCTGTGGCTGCGAAGCAGCACCCCGAGCTGGGTGAAGGCGGGCGTCGGCACCGGTCTCATGGGTGCGTTCACCACCTTCTCGGCCTTCGCCGTGTCGCTCTTCAGTGAGGCGACCGAGGGACGCTGGATGACCCTGGCGCTCTACCTGATCGGCAGCCTGGTGCTCGGGTTCGCGGCCACGGTGCTCGCGTTCCGTCTCGCGAAGCGGCGGGCCACCCCGTGAGCCCGCTCATTCCGGTCGCCGTGCTGGTGGCAGGCTCACTCGGCGCCCTGGCCCGGTACGGGGTGACGCAGGCATTTGGCAACGCTCGGTTCCCCTGGGCGGTGCTGATCGTCAACGTGATCGGCTCGGCCATCGGCGGCACACTGCTCGCCCTCGTGCACGTGGCCGGCATCTCCCCCGACTGGTACACGGTGATCGTCACCGGATTCGCGGGGGGCCTCACCACCTTCAGCACCTGGTCGGTGCAGACCATCCAGCTGATCTCGGACGGCCATTGGCGCGAGGCCGCCCTCAGCGTCGGCCTCAACCTCGTCGTCGGCCTCGGTGCCGTGTTCGCGGCCTACGGCATCGTGACGGCCGCCGTCGGCTGATCGGGCAC
>JBEVGK010000054.1:0-3525 GCA_040511795.1 Lacisediminihabitans sp.
ATCTCCCGCGAGGGCAGCCTGATCGACTTCGGTGTCGAGCACGAGATCGTGCGCAAGTCCGGCGCCTGGTACACCTACGACGGCGACCAGCTCGGCCAGGGCAAGGAGAACTCGCGCAAGTTCCTCATCGCCAACCCCGCCATCGCCGCCGAGATCGAGGGCAAGATCCTCGCCAAACTCGGTGTGGTCGCGGATGCCAAGGCCGTCGCAGCGTCGGCGGCCGCCGAGCAGAAGGCGGCCTCGCTGACCCCGGCTCCGGCGAAGGCCACGAAGACCATCCCGGTCAAGGCCGCCGCCGAGCGCACCGCGGTCGGCGCGTAGTCATGGCAGTCGACGGTGGCGACGACCGCGCCCGGGCAGGGAGCGGCGAGCGTCTCGCTCGCGTGACCTACCTGCCCGGCGTGGTCCCGCCACCGTCGATGCCCGACACATCGGCGGCCGATACGTCCCCGGCGCACCATTCGTCGGCCGCGGATGACGATGGCTGGGCGACGGCAGAGAGTGCTCCGCTTCCCGACTTCGCCAGCTTCTTCGGTGAGACGGAGGAGCCTCAGCCGGCAGTGGTGACTCCCGCTTCTCCGGTCGCAGCCGGTCCGTCGCGGCGACGGTCGACCCCGCCCGACGAGGCAGGGTCCGCGCCCCGCGAGGACGCGCTCGGCCGTGGCAAGCGCGAGGTGCGCGCGGAGAACGTGAGCATGCACGCGCTCACCCGTCGGGGCATGTCCCGGTGGGAGCTCGAGAAGACGCTCCTCTCCCGCGAGTTCGAGCCACAGGCCGTCGACGAGGAGCTCGACCGCCTGGAACGGGTCGGACTACTCGACGATGCGGCCCTCGCCGAGACGCTGGTGCGCACGCAGCACGAGCGCAAGGGACTCGGTCGCTCCGCACTCACGGCCGAGCTCCGCCGTCGGCACATCGACCAGGTGCACATCGACGCCGCCCTCGAGCAGGTCGACGACGATGACGAGCAGTCCCGCGCCACCGAGCTCGCGCTGAAGCGCGCACCGCAGCTGCGCTCCTACGACACCGAGACGGCGAAGCGCCGTCTCACCGGATTCCTGATGCGCAAGGGCTACGCCTCCTCGGTGGTGCGAGCCGCGGTGGACGAGGCACTCTCGGGTCGCTCATCGGGGTCGCCGAGCGGCGTGCGCTTCCGCTGAGCGGCGTCCCCGTCGGCTGACCGAAACCCGGTGCGACCCGCCCCGTGATGCGGGGTCGCAGCGGCCCCGCCGTACACTGGATCCACCATGACTGACCGCGCAGCATCCGCCACCCTCGAGCGCCCCCGCACCTACGAGGTGCGCACCTTCGGCTGCCAGATGAACGTTCACGACTCCGAGCGGCTGAGCGGTTCCCTCGAGGCGGCCGGGTATGTGCCCGCGGACGGTGCGCAGGCCGATGTCGTGGTCATCAACACCTGTGCCGTGCGCGAGAACGCGGACAACAAGTTGTACGGCACCCTCGGTCACCTCGCCAGCATCAAGCGCGAGCACGAGGGCATGCAGATCGCGGTCGGCGGCTGCCTCGCTCAGAAGGACAAGAACGTCATCCTCGAGAAGGCGCCCTACGTCGACGTGGTCTTCGGCACTCACAACATGGGTGCGCTGCCGACCCTGCTCGAGCGGTCCCGTCACAACGACGAGGCGCAGCTGGAGATCCTCGAGTCGCTCGACGTCTTCCCGTCCACCCTGCCGACCAAGCGCGACTCCACGCACAGTGGCTGGGTCTCCATCTCGGTCGGGTGCAACAACACCTGCACCTTCTGCATCGTGCCCTCCCTGCGGGGCAAGGAGAAGGATCGTCGGCCGGGCGACATCCTCGCCGAGATCCGGTTGCTCGTCGACGACGGCGCCATCGAGGTCACCCTGCTCGGCCAGAACGTCAACTCCTACGGCGTCGAGTTCGGCGACCGCCAGGCGTTCTCCAAGCTGTTGCGCGCGGCCGGCGAGATCGAGGGCCTGGAGCGCATCCGCTTCACCAGCCCCCACCCGGCCGCCTTCACCGACGACGTCATCGACGCCATGGCCGAGACCCCGAACGTGATGCCGCAGCTGCACATGCCGCTGCAGTCCGGCTCGGATCGCATCCTCAAGGCGATGCGCCGCAGCTACCGCTCCGAGAAGTTCCTCGGCATCCTCGAGCGCGTGCGCGCGCAGATGCCGCACGCGGCCATCTCCACCGACATCATCGTCGGCTTCCCCGGCGAGACGGAGGAGGACTTCCACGAGACGTTGCGCGTGGTCGAGCAGGCGAAGTTCGCCACCGCCTTCACGTTCCAATACTCGATCCGCCCGGGCACGCCGGCCGCGACGATGCCCGACCAGGTGCCGAAGGCCATCGTGCAGGAACGCTATGAGCGTCTGATCGCGCTGCAGGACCGCATCTCCTGGGAGCAGAACCAGCTCGTCGTGGGTCGGAACGTCGAGGTGCTGGTCGGTGCCGAGGGGTCGAAAGACGCCGACACGCATCGTCTCTCCGGCCGTGCCGAAGACAGTCGACTCGTGCACTTCGAGGTCCCCCCTCACAGCGAGGTCCCGCGTCCCGGCGACGTCGTCACCGTCACGGTGTCGGATGCGAAGCCGTTCTATCTGATCGCCGACTCCCGCGACGGGGCCGCACTGCGCATCCGTCGCACCCGGGCCGGCGACGCCTGGGATCGCGCCCAGGCCGCCTCCTGTGCCGTGCCCGCCCACGAGACGACCGCGGGCGGCGCCGTCTCGCTCGGGCTGCCGACACTGCGGGTGGGGGCGCCGGTGGGCGTCAGCACCATTCCCATCTACGACCTGCACGATGGGCAGCGCTAGCCCCGAGCCCGCCACGACCGGCACCCTGCCGCTCGTCGTCATCGTGGGCGCGACCGGCACCGGCAAGTCCGCGCTCTCCCTCGACCTCGCCGACCGGCTCGCCGCCCGGGGGCAGGCCGTCGAGATCGTCAACGCCGACGCGATGCAGCTCTACCGCGGCATGGACATCGGCACAGCCAAGCTGCCCGAGGCGGAGCGCCGCGGCATCCCGCACCACATGCTCGACGTGCTCGACCCGCGCGACGAGGCGAGTGTCGCCTCCTTCCAGACGGATGCCCGGGCCGTCATCGACGCGATCCGCGCCCGGGGCGCCGTCCCGATCCTGGTCGGCGGCTCGGGCCTCTACGTCTCGGCCGTGGTCTGGGACTTCCGGTTTCCCGGAACCGACCCTCAGATCCGCTCTCGGTTGGAGGAGGAGCTCGCTGCGTCGGGCCCTGGCATGCTGTTTCAGCGTCTGCGCCAGAGCGACCCGGCGGCGGCGGCGGCGATCGGCCCGCACAACGGGCGCCGCATCGTGCGGGCGCTCGAGGTGGGGGAGATCACCGGGGAACCGTTCGGCTCCGGCCTGCCCGACGAGTCGCGACTCTGGTCGCCGACCCGCCTGATCGGGCTACGGGCGCCGCGCGCCGAGCTGACGCCCCGACTCGACGAGCGGGTCGCGGCGATGTGGCGTGACGGCATCCTCGACGAGGCCCGTGCGCTCATCGAGCACGGCGTAGGC
>JBEVGK010000055.1:0-6155 GCA_040511795.1 Lacisediminihabitans sp.
CGTTCTTCAGTTAACGGCCGGCGGCATCCGTTGTTCTGTGCCTTCTCGCTGCCGCTCACTTCCGAAATGCAGGCAATTCTTCGCGACACGCCGCACAACGGACCACATCACCGGCGTGGCGGCAAAACCAGCATGTATTTCGCACAGGTGAGTGCGGCGACGCTACGGCGAGGTCAGTCCGTGCGCGTCGGGCGTGCACCTCAGGCGCGTGCGTCGGGGCGTGCGCGTCAGGCCGGCTCGAGCGTGCGCGGAATCTCGAGCCAGAGGTCGACGCTGTCCTCGTCGTCGTCATCGTCCGCGTGGCTGCCGAGCGCGTTGGCGTGTCCGTCGTCGGGCGTGCTCAGCCCCACCACGGTCACGGCGACGTCGGAGCCTTCTGGCACGGTGCGCACGATCAGCTTCTCCGTCTCGGTGTCGCGGATCGCCTCGGCGAGCCGGTTGAGCACGCGCTCCAGCTCGGCCTCCTCGAGGTCGTCGAGACCGCCCTCGTCGAGCAGCGTCACCACGATGCCCTTGCGCCGCGCGATCATCACCTGCTCGCGAACGCGGTCGTTGAGCAGCTTGCGTCCGCGGATCTCGTCCCGGATCGCACCCTCGAGGTAGAGGCACTCGAGCCGCTGCCCCTCGGTGAGCTCGCCCTTGGAGGCGACGATCTGCCGCAGCATCGGCAGCGCCATCCGGCTGGTCTGACCGAGCCGGAACTGGCGCTCACTCACGTGCGCCTCCTGGGCGGCACGCCACTCCACCGCCTCGCGCTCGGCCAGGGCGTACTGTCGGGCGTCACGATCGGCCTTGGTCAACGACAGGGACAGGGCGAAAGAGATCGCCACCCAGACGGTACTGCCGATGACACCGAAGGCGACGAGGCCGCCGAGCCCCGACCAGGCGACCGTCTGCACGATCAGGATGCCGGTGCCGATGAAAGCGAACACCTGCCGCCGTCGGGTCGAGGTGATCACCATCAGCGTGCCGATCGCCGCGGTGTGCCAGCCGGCGTAGCTGTCTTTCGGCACGGTGTGCACGACACTCGTGACCAGCAGCGGCACGACCAGCGCGATCGCCACGTTGAAGGCGGCGAGCCAGATCGGCATCCGGGCATGCTTGGACGGCCACAGGCTGGCGACGGTGGCGATGGCGTACAGCACCATCGCGGCGATGTACGGAGCCTTCTGCGTCGGTACGCCGATCGAGGTCGCCGCGAGCACCAGGTGGTAGGCGGAGAAGACGGCGGCGAGGCCGACGATGAGGTAGCGCGGAACGCTGATGATCACGCGGTCACCCTTCCGAAGACGACATCGTCGGGCTCGGAGGCTTCCGGATGCGGCCAACGGATGCTGACCACGGTTCCCTCACCCGGCGCCGACTCGAGGGTGACCAGTCCGCCGGCGTTCGCCACCCGCTCGATGATCGAGACGCGCAGCCCGAGCCGCTCGGTCGGCACGTGCTGCAGATCGAAGCCCGCACCGGTGTCGCCGACATCCACCTGGATGCCGTCGTCGGCCAGGCCATGGATCGCAAGCCAGCGGGACACCGTCTCGCCCCCCGCGTGCTGGAGGCTGTTCACCATCGCCTGCACCGCGGCCGAATACACCGCCTCGGCGGACTGCATCGGGATGACCCCGGTGTCGACGCCGCGCGTGCGAACCTCGAACGGCGCAGACAGGGTCGCTGTCGCGCCGATGATGCGCTGAGCGAGCTGGGACATGCTCACGGTCGCGTCATCGTCGGGCGAGGCGGCGGCCGCATCCTTGAGGTGTCCCATCGCGTTGCCGGCCATGCGGGTGGCGAGCTCCTTCGCCTCGGGCGTGTACGCCCTGGCCGCCGAGAGCAGCGTGGTCAGCACACTGTCATGGACGATCGCGTCGACCTGCACGCGCTCGAGCTCCGTCGCGTGCTGGCGCACCGCATGGGCGTACCGGGACAGGGCGGTGGACTGGGCCGTGTCCACCGATCCCGCCGCCTGGCGCAGCAGGGTGATGATGAGCAGCACCGCGCCACCCAGCACCACCGCGTAGGCCACGTCGAGACCGGCCGACTCGATGGTCTTGGCACCGCCCGAGGGGAGCATGCGCACCACGCCGTACGCGATGGGCGCGGCGAACAGATAGGCGGTGGCCACCCACGTGGAGAAGGCGACGGCGGCGCTGGCCGTGGCGACCGTGCACAGGTACCAGAGCCACGGCCGCTCCTCGGCCACGGCATCCGGATGAAGCACGACGAACGGCCAGGCGATCACCGCGAGCAGGAAGACGATGGCGATGTAGGCGTTGATCTCACGCACGAAGCGTCGCGCGATCGAGCAGGCGACGCTCACCAGCAGACCACCGTAGATGGCGATCACGAAGGCGAGTCCCCAGCCCGGTTTCAGCAGACTCATCTGCTCGAGGGTGGCGGGGATGGTCTGGGCGCCGAAGACCAGACCGAAGATCGCGACCGAGCGCGACACGACGGTCTCGATCTGCCGGCGGCTGATCGGATTGCGCGGCTGCTTGGCCTGCCCCGACAGCGGAGCGGGCGCGGGGCCGGAGTGAGCCGCCCGGCTAGCGGCCATCGCCGCCGTCCGGGTCCAGACCCGGAAGGATGCCGTCCTCGACGGCACGGCGGAGGAGGTCGACCTTGGTCGGGGCGGGACGACCGACCTCGACGTACTTGACCCGGATGCGGTCGAGGTACTCGCGCGCGGTCGAGTACCCGATGCCGAGCTGCTGTGCCGCGAGCTTGAGCGGAAGACCCGATGCGTAGAGGTGCAGGATCTCGCGCTCACGACGGCCGAGCTGCGCCTTGGCGAAGTCGCGGTCCGCGTCGATCGCGGTGGCCCATTCGAGGTTGTTGAGCACGTCACCACGAGCGACCGTCTCGACCGCGGAGATGACGGTCTTCGTCGCGGAGGACTTGGGGATGACGCCGGCCGCACCCGCGGCGAGCGCCTCGCGCACCGAGGCGACGCGGTCGGCGATGCTGTGGATGAGCACGGCCGAGCCGGTGGCCATCACGCGCTTCACGTTCTCGGTGACGGTGGAGCCGTCGCCGAGCGAGAGATCGAGTACGACGACGTCGTTCTCGCGACCATCGAGGTTGTCGACGAACTCCTGAACGGATGCCGCGGCCAGGACGAATTCGAAGCCCGCCTCGATGCAGGCAGCCTTCAATCCGAGGCGAACCGACTCGTGGTCGTCGACGACGGAGACCCGCACTCCCGTGCGGTTCACCCCCGCTGTGGTCTCTTCTTCCGTGGCCTGCACCATGCGTGAATCCTGTCTCTCGCGGTCCTGATACCGCGGGGCTGTTCTGGAGTCAATGGTACTGGTCGTCAAGCACTGCACACTCTCAGCGACGCGGCGGTAGACCGATCCTTCTTAGCGACGCACCAGCGTGGCGACCGCTTCGACGTGATGGGTGTTCGGGAACAGGTCGAAGGCGCGAAGACCGGACAGGTCGTAGCCGCGGTCGGCGAACAGCGCGAGGTCGCGGCTGAGGGCTACCGGGTCGCAGGCGACGTAGACGAGCTGCTGTGGCGAGAGCTCGGCCAGCTGGTCGACGACCGCCTTGCCTGCACCCGAACGCGGCGGGTCGAGCACGACGGTCGCACGGCTGAGCCGCTCCCGGTCGGCCGCGCTCGCATCCTTCGAGAGGCCGCGCAGGTAGTTCTCCACCCGGGCGGTGACGGCGTTCGCCCCCACCCATTCGGCCAGGTTCTCGGCGGCGTGATCGGTGGCGTTGCTGTCGCTCTCCACCGTGGTGATGCGCACGTGATTTCCGAAGCGGTCGCCGACGGCCGCGGCGAGAAGGCCTACGCCGCCGTAGAGGTCGAGGTTCGCGGCCCGCGGGTCGAACAGGTTCTCGTCGATCCCCTCCTGCACGGCGGTGGTGAGGGTCTGCGCCGCATCACGGTGCACCTGCCAGAAGCCGCGCACATCCAGCCGGAACTCGCGGTCGCCCACGCGCTCCACGATCCGCTGCGCCTTGGGCCGCTCCTTCCGGTCGGCGCTGCCCTGCAGCACGAAGGGGTTGCCGACCGACGGCACGACCAGGTCGATGTGGCCCGCGCCGGTGAAGTGCTCGGTGAGCGGAGCGATGACCTGCGCCTCGGCGACGGCCAACGGCAGGGATGACACCGGGATCACGCGATGCGAGCGCGCGGCATAGGGGCCGACCGTTCCGTCGTCGGCAACGTGGAGGCGTACGCGGGTGCGCCATCCGGTGCCGTCGTCCGCGCCGGGCAGGGGCTCGACGACGACGTCGCGCTCGATGCCGGCCATCCGCTGCAGCGAGTCGGTGATCACCTGGCGCTTGAGCTCACGCTGATGGGCGGAGTCGATGTGACCGAACTCCGCGCCGCCGGCCCGGTCTTCGGGTGCGCGGTCGACGGATGCCTCGGCCCAGACGTGATCACGACGGTGCGGCGATGGCTGCAGCACGCTCACGGTGTCGGCGCGCCAGAACGACTTCTTGGAGTCATCCGTGATCTCCGCGACCACGGTCTCGCCGGGGATCGCGTCGCCGACGAAGACGACCCGGCCGTCGAGGCGACCCACCGAGATGCCCCCGTGGGCGATGCCTGTAACCTCGATTTCGACCTGCGTACCGCGTGCTTCACCCATCCCTCGAGCTAACCACACCCATTCTGTAAGGAGCTCGCGCATGACCCGCCTGTACCTCGCCTCCACCTCCCCCGCCCGCCTCGCGACCCTGCGCGCGGCCGGCATCGAACCGGTGGTGCTGCCCTCCCACGTCGACGAGGATGCCGCGGTCGCCGCCGCCTCGCCCCTCACCCCGGTGGAGATGGTGCAGCTGCTCGCCCGGCTCAAGGCCGAGGCGGTGCTGGGGCCCGACGTGGACGGATTCGTGCTCGGCGGCGACTCCGCGTTCGAGCTCGACGGCATCGTCTATGGCAAACCGCACCTGCCGGAGGTCGCACGCGAGCGCTGGCTGCTGCAGCGCGGCCGGACCGGCCACCTGCATTCCGGACACTGGCTGATCGACCACAGGGGCGGCGCCCTTCACGGTGCCGTCGGTGCCGTCGCCACGGCTGCGGTCAGGTTCGCCGACGACATCAGCGACGATGAGATCGACGCGTACATCGCCACCGGCGAGCCGCTGCAGGTGGCGGGGGCATTCACCATCGACAGCCTCGGGGCGCCATTCATCCGCGAGGTCGACGGGGATCCGCACGCGGTGGTCGGGCTGTCGCTCACCACTCTGCGGGAGCTGTTCCTGCGCTTCGACGTCGCGTGGCCGACGCTCTGGAATCGTGCGGGCGCGCTGGGCGAGTTGTAGGGCATGGCAGTGGCTCGGGCATCCATTTTGTAGGCGCCCACCAAAGAGCGTCACGATTCTGCCAATAGGCTGAAGAACTATGCCCAGCATCACGAAGGTCCTGATCGCCAACCGTGGCGAAATCGCCGTACGAGTCATCCGGGCAGCGAAGGACAGCGGAATCGCCTCCGTCGCCATCTACGCCGACCAGGATCGCGACGCTCGTCACGTCAAGCTCGCCGATGAGGCATACGCCCTCGACGGCGCCACCAGCGCCGACACCTACCTGCGCATCGACAAGGTGCTCTCCATCGCACGGCGCTCCGGAGCGGATGCCGTGCACCCCGGCTACGGCTTCCTCGCCGAGAACGCCGAGTTCGCCCGCGCCGTCATCGACGCCGGCCTGATCTGGATCGGCCCGTCGCCCGACGCCATCGAGAAGCTCGGTGACAAGGTCTCCGCGCGGCACATCGCCGAGCGGGTGGGCGCACCGCGCGCCCCCGGCACCCCCAACCCCGTCTCCGGTGCCGACGAGGTGCTCGAGTTCGTCGACACCTACGGACTGCCGGTCGCCATCAAGGCCGCCTTCGGCGGCGGTGGCCGCGGCCTCAAGGTCGCCCGCACCCGCGAAGAGGTGCCGGAGCTGTTCGACTCCGCGGTGCGTGAGGCCGTCGCCGCCTTCGGGCGCGGCGAGTGCTTCGTCGAGAAGTACCTCGACAAGCCGCGCCACGTCGAGACCCAGTGCCTCGCCGACGCGCACGGCAATGTCGTCGTCGTCTCCACCCGCGACTGCTCCCTCCAGCGCCGCCACCAGAAGCTGGTCGAGGAGGCACCCGCGCCGTTCCTCACCGACGAGCAGAACGAGCTGCTGTACAGCTCCTCCAAGGCGATCCTGCGCG
>JBEVGK010000056.1:0-3625 GCA_040511795.1 Lacisediminihabitans sp.
GGCCGGGGGGCCGCCGGGGGGGCGGGGGGGGGGGGCCGCGCGGGCCCCCCCGGCCCCGCCCGCCCCGCAGCCCCACCCCGCCCCGGGGGGGGGGGGCGCCCCCCGGCCGCCCGGGGGGGGGGCCCGCCCCCACGACGGCGTGCAGCATCCGGTCGTCCCAGACGGGCCCCGTGCTGTTCACGACGACCTTGATGACGGATGCTCCCGCCACCGCCATCTCGTCCACCGCGGCGGCGCTCTCCCGTGCCGACATCACCTCGCGGATCGACTCGACGGGGGCCCAGTCCCGCCCGACGGGATAACCACCTGCGGCGGTGAGGAACGCACCGGCGTACTCGATGTCGACAGGACTCGACGCCGCGAGATCCCGCAGGAGCGCGGGGTCGGAACCCAGGTCGACGACTCGGGCGATGCCACCGGGAACGAGCCGATTCGGATCGACCAGCCCCAGATGGACGTGCGAGTCGGTGAAGCCGGGGAACAGTGTTCCCGGGATGTGCGCCGTGCTGTTGATGGGCGCCGTGCTGTTGAGGTGCGCTGTGCCGTTGATGGGCGCCGTGCTGTTGAGGTGCGCTGTGCCGCGGTCATCCGTCGCCTGCTCTTCGACGAGGGCCAGCCTGTCGCCGTCGATGGCGAACAGCGCTGGACCGGTGAAGTCCTGCCCGTCCCAGGAGTCGAGCACCGAGACCAGTCTCACGTGCCGATCTCCGTGCGCACGGCGTACAGCTCGGGGAAGAAGGTGAGATCGAGCGCCCGCTGCAGGAAGTCCACGCCGCTCGAACCGCCGGTGCCGGTCTTGAAGCCGATGGTGCGGCGCACGGTGCGCAGGTGCCGGAAACGCCAGAACTGGAAGTTGTCCTCCAGATCGACGAGCTCCTCGCAGGCCTCGTAGAGTCGCCAGTTGTCGCTCGCCGATTCGTAGATCTCCCGGAACACGGGCACCAGCTCGGGCGTGAACACCCAGGCCTTGGTGAGATCGCGATCGAGTACCGCCTGCGGAATCTCGAAGCCGTGCCGGGCGAGATAGCGGAGGAACTCGTCGTACAGGGTCGGCTCCGCCAGCAGTTCGGCCAGCACCGCCTGCGAGACGGGGTCGCTGGCGAAGACGCTCAACACCTTCGCATTCTTGTTGCCGAGGATGAACTCGAGCGCCCGGTACTGGAACGACTGGAAGCCGGAGGAGTTGGCGAGGAAGTCGCGGAACTCCGAGTATTCGGTCGGCGTGAGTGTCGCCAGCACCGACCACTGCTTGGTCAGCGTCTCCTGGATGTGCTTGACCCGCGCGATGCGCTTGAGTGCGGTGCCGATGTCGTCGTCGCGGAAGGCCTGCCGCGCCGAACGCAGCTCGTGGAGCATGAGCTTGATCCACAGTTCGCTGGTCTGGTGCTGGATGATGAACAGCAGTTCGTCGTGGTGCTCCGGCACGCTGACCGGGCGCTGCAGGCTCAGCAGCTCGTCGAGCGCGAGATATCCGCCGTAGTTCATCTTCTTCGAGAAGTCGGTGACGATCCCGTCCTCGAGCGGGCGGGTGTTGTCGGGCGGGCCGGTCTCGGTCATGCGCTCCCTCTCGATTCACGGAATACTGGTGCCATGACGTTCTTCGGCATCATCAAGTACCTGGGCATCCTGTTGCTGGCCTTCATGGCCGTCGTCATCGTGGTGGTCGGTGTGATCGGCATCGGCGTCACCTTCTCGCCGACCCTCATCCCCGGCCTGTTCCAGAGCTAGCCGTCTGGCCCAGCGCTCGAGCAGCGCTAGCGCGCGAGGTAGCGTCGCACGGCCTCCGCACTCGCAGCGTGGTCGATCACGTCCGGCTCGCCCGACATGGTGATCGTGCCGACCACCAGCCCGTCGATGCGAATGGGGAGAGAACCGCCGTGCGCGCGGTACGTCTCGAAGTCGTAACCCTGCTCCTCGAGGGTGGTGCCCGCGGCCTCCTGTCGTCGGCGCACGAGCAATGACGGCTCGTTGAAGGCGGTGGCGACCGCGGCCTTGCCGGCAAGCCACGGGTCGTTTCCCGAGCCGGTGCTCCCGAGGTTCGCGCGGAACACCAATTCGTCGCCCAGCAGCACCTGCACGGCGAGGTTGAGGTTCCAGTCCTGGATCACGCCCACGGCGATCACCCCGAGCAGCACCCCGTGATCGTTGTCGAACAGGTCGGTGTCGAGTCCGGTGAGTTCTTCGAGGTCGGCGATCGTGAAGACGGGCAGTTCTTCGAAGATGGGCATGGTCACTCCTGGGGTCGGGCGTCGGGCAGGTTGCGTAGAACCAACTCTGGCAGTTCAGCCGGCTCATACGGTTCATCGGTGGCGGCCAGGTCGTCCGCGCTCCACCAGCGGTGGGCGAGAACGTCGACCTTCTCGTCCTCGGTCCAGTGCGCATCGCTCGGCTCGAAGGCATCGACGACGTGCCGATAGAACACGGCATGACCGGTGGAATGGTCGGCGGCATCCCACCTCACATCGAAGTCGTGCGCCCAGACCGGGGCGCCGAGATCATCGACCACCAGACCGGTCTCCTCGAACAGCTCGCGCACCGCCGCCTGGTCGTGGGTCTCTCCCGGGTCGACACCGCCTCCGGGGGTGAGCCAGCGCGCGGCACCACTGGTGTCGGGGGCTTTCGTGAGGAACAGCAGGATGCGGTCGTCCCGATCGAACAGCAGGATCCTCGAGGTCAGCCGCAGCCCGCCGGTCATCAGGCCCCGCCCTCGCCGGGAACGCTGTCGTCGGAGCGAACGCTGTCGTCGGAGGGGACGCTGACAGCGGGAGCGGTGACGGGAAGGTATCGCTGCCACCAGTCGAGGATCGCCTCGAAGCGCTGCAGGCGGTGGCGCGGGCGGCCGCTGCGGCTGAGCTCGTGGTTCTCCCCCGGGAAGATCAGCAGTTCGGTCTCCACCCCGGCGCGCTTGAGCGCCGCGTAGTAGCGCTCGCCCTGCGGGAGCGGGCAGCGCAGGTCGTCGGCCGAGTGAATGACGAAGGTGGGGGTGCGAACCTGGCCGACGACCGCCTGCGGGCTCTGTCGGGTGATGGCCGCGGCATCCGTTCCCACGTACTCGTCGCCGAAGAACGAGCCGATGTCGGAGGTTCCGACGAACCCCTCGGGGTCGAGGAAGCCGCGCTCGACGATGGCGCCGGCGAAGCGGTGGTCGTGCGCGATGGTCCACGCGGTGAGGTAGCCGCCGTAGGAGCCGCCCATGATCCCCACGCGGGAGCCGTCGAAGCTCGGGTTGGCGCCGATGGCGCCGTCGAGGAAGTCGAGCACGTCGGTCATGTCGACCGTGCCCATGGCGTGGCGCACGGCGCGTCCGTGGTCCTCGCCGTAGCCCGCGCTGCCGCGGGGGTTGCACATCACGACGGCGTAGCCGGCATCGGCGTAGACCTGGGCCTCGTCGAAGAAGCCGACCGTGTACTGCGCGAACGGGCCGCCGTGGATGACCAGCAGCACCGGGTGCGGACCCTCCCCCGCCGGGGTGAGCACCCAGCCGTGGACGGGGTGGCCGTCGCGGGAGTCGACCGTGAATTCGGGGGCCGGGATGATCCCGGTCTCGCGCAGCGCCGCAGAGAAGTCGGTCAGCGCAACCACGGAGCCGTTCGCCACGAGTCCCAACTCGCCGGTGGTCTCCGGG
>JBEVGK010000057.1:0-5117 GCA_040511795.1 Lacisediminihabitans sp.
CGAGCGTGTAGCCGCGCGCGAGCAGGAAGCGCACCTCGGGGCGTTCCCGTGGCACCGAGCCGAAGCCGGTCGGCGCGGGCAGACGTTCGCCCGGGCCATCCGGAATGGCCGAGTAGACCACGATCCGATCGACGTCGGTGGCGAGTCCCTCTGCGCGGTCCGCGAGCGCACCGCCGATGCCTCGACCGCGGTAGGCGGGCAACACCTCGACGCTGAGCCAGGCGACCTCGCTGGAGTCGAACTGATGCTCGACGACGGCGCGTCCCACGATCTCGCTGCCGAGCCGGGCCACCAGCAGTCGTTTCGGCTCGTGCGGGTCGAGCCAGTACGGCAGCAGATCGGCGGGCGACATGAACATCTCGTCCGTGCCGTACGCGGCCGCCTGCACGGCATTGCGCACGGCCATCGCCGACACGAAGTCGGGTGCGCTCGCGTCGTCGAGGGTCTGGGGAACGGCGATCTCGTCGATGGTGACATCGGGGATCGATTCGTGGTTCGATTCCGGGCTCATGGCGGCCTCTCTGCCGACCCGCGTTCGGGCAGCCGACCAGACTAGCCCCGCCGGGGGCGAATCCGACCCGATCGATACCGAAGCGTTGTGCGCGAGTATCCGGCCGCCCTCCGGTACCGTTGAGCCTGATAAACCGGGCGAACAGAAGGGGGCTGGCGTGTATCTGAAGAGCCTGACCCTCAAGGGATTCAAGTCCTTCGCCCAGCCGACCACCTTCGCCTTCGAACAGGGCGTCACCTGTGTCGTCGGACCGAACGGCTCCGGCAAGTCCAACGTCGTCGACGCCCTCGCCTGGGTGATGGGCGAGCAGGGCGCGAAGACCCTCCGCGGCGGCAAGATGGAGGACGTCATCTTCGCCGGCACCTCGACCCGGGGTCCGCTGGGGCGAGCCGAGGTCATCCTCACGATCGACAACTCGGATGGCGCGCTCCCGATCGAATACGCCGAGGTCACGATCGCCCGCACGCTGTTCCGCAACGGCGGCAGCGAGTACGCGATCAACGGCAGCACGGTGCGCCTGCTCGACGTGCAGGAGCTGCTGAGCGACTCCGGCCTCGGCCGCGAGATGCACGTCATCGTCGGCCAGGGGCAGCTCGACGCGGTGCTGCACGCCACCCCGGAGGAGCGGCGCGGCTTCATCGAGGAGGCGGCGGGCATCCTCAAGCACCGTCGCCGCAAAGAGAAGACCATCCGCAAGCTCGACGCGATGCAGGCGAACCTCACCCGGCTCTCCGACCTCGCCGGCGAGATCCGTCGGCAGCTCAAGCCGCTCGGTCACCAGGCCGAGATCGCCAAGGAGGCGCAGTCCATCGCCGCGATCGTGCGGGATGCCCGTGCTCGCCTTCTCGCCGACGAGGTCGTCGAGCTGCGCGCCGCCATCACGGCCAACTCCCGGAGCGAGAGCGAGCGCAAGACCGAGCGCATCGTGCTGCAGGAACAGCTGGATCAGGCGAAGCTGCGCGAGGCCCGCATCGAACAGGCGCAGGTCGGTGACGCGGTCGACCTCGCCCGCCGCACCGCCTTCGGCCTCGAGTCGGTGCAGGAGCGCCTGCGCGGCCTGTACACGCTCGCTGGTCAGCGGCTCGCCCTTCTCGGCCAGCAGGCGGAGGTGCAGGAGACCGGCCAGGGGGTCACCCGGCAGATGGTCGCCGACGCCGCCGACGAGGTGCAGCGCCTTACCCTCGCCATCGAGGATGCGGAGGCGCTGTGGCGTGAGGCGCAGGCCGCCACGGCGGTCGCCCGCGCGAATCTCGACGGTCTGGACGAACAGATCGCCTACCAGTCCTCGCTCGTCTCCCGACACGACCTCGAGCTCTCGAAGCTGACCGGTCAGCGCGACACCGCCGCCTCGCGTCTCGCCGCCGTGCGCGGAGAGGTGCTGCGCCAGCAGAACGCCCTGGATGCCGCACTGCAGCGCCGGGAGAACGCCCAGACCCAATTCGCCGCGCTGGAGGCGGAGGCCGCGGTCGGTGACACCGCAGACACCGACCTCGACGCTGCGTACCAGATCGCCCAGGCCGAGGTGACGGATGCCGAGGCCGAGATCGAGCGCCTCCGCGACGAACTCCACGGCCACGAGCGCGAACGCGATGCGCTCGCCGCCCGCACCGGCGCCCTGTCGATGGCCCTCGACCAGAAGGACGGCTCGAGCGCGCTGGTAACCGCGCGACTGGCCGGCATCCGTGGCCTGGTCGCCGAGAACGTGCAGGTGCAGCCCGGATTCGAGGCCGCCATCGCCGCGGCACTCGGCTCGCTCGCCGATGCGGTGCTGGCCGACAACCGTGATGCCGCCATCGACGCCCTGTCGCACGCCGCCGACGCCGACTTCGGGCGCATCGAGCTCGTCATCGCCGACTCCGGAACGGATGCCGCGGCTCCCGCCACCGGCCCCGGCGTCGTCAGCGCGCTCAGCGTCGTCACCGCGCCAGGCGGGGTGAAGGCGATCCTGCGCGATGTGCTCATCGCCGACGACATCCCCGCAGCCCGCGCGGCCTGGTCCCGAGCCGGTGCCGCCGACACGCTCACCGTCATCACGAAGTCCGGCGACGTGCTCAGCCGCCACGTGCTCAAGGGTGGCTCCGGTGCCAAGCGCTCGCGTCTCGAGCTCGTCGCCGACCGGGATGCCGCCGACCATCGCCTTACCGAGGTGACCGCACTGCTCGACCGTGCACGCTTCGCCCTCGCCGAGCAGCGCGGACGCCTGCAGGTCGCCAAGGAGCAGTCCAGCCGTGCGCTTGCCGCGCTGCGCGAGTTCGACTCTCGCCTCGCCGCCCAGACCGAGAAGCTCAACCGACTGCGCGTGCAGGTCGAGGCGGCCCAGGCCGAGGCGGAGCGCCTCGAGCGCGGCCTCGCCCTGGCCCAGGAGACGGTGACGGATGCCGCTGCCGCAGCGGACGCCGCCCGTCACGAACTCGAGAACGCGACCTCCCGTCCCCGCCCCATCCTCGACGTCGCCGCCCGGGATGGCGTGCTCGACGAGCTCGAGGCCGCCCGCGAGCGGGAGCTCGAGGCGCGGCTGCAGGTCGAGACGGCGCGGGAGCGCGTGCGGGCGGAGCAGCTGCGTGCCGAGCAGCTCGAGCGGCAGTTGCAGGCCGAGCGCGCCGCGGCCGAGGAGGCGGCTCGCCGCGCCGTCATCCGTCGTCGTCAGGTCGCCTCGGCGCAGTCCGTCGTCGACGCATTGCCCGCCGTGCTCGACGCGCTCGACCGGTCGGTCTCGGAGGCACGCGTCGCCCTTGCTGCGCGGGAATCGGAACGGGCCGCGCAGAACGCGGAGCTCGCCGAGCTGCGGCGCGGCGAGAGCGCGCTGCGCGAGCGGCTGACCGCGGTCAGCGACGACGTGCACAGCCTGGAGATGCAGGTCTACGAGAAGAAGCTGCACCTGTCGAGTTTGCTCGAGCGAGCCGGCGGGGAGCTCGGGCTGGTCGAAGACGTGCTGGTCGCCGAGTACGGCCCCGACCAGCCGGTGCCACTCGACTCTCCGGTCCCTGAGCTTGTCGAAGGGCGTGAGCTTGTCGACGGGCCTGAGCTTCTCGACGGGCGTGAGCTTGTCGACGGGCGTGAGCCTGAGGATCCCCCGAGCGGCGTCCCGTTCGTCCGCGAGCAGCAGCAGGCGCGTCTGGCCAAGGCGGAGCGCAAGCTCGCCCAGCTGGGCCGGGTCAACCCGCTCGCGCTCGAGGAGTTCGCGGCGCTGGAGCAGCGCCACAGGTTCCTCACCGAGCAGCTCACCGACCTCACCAGCACCCGCAAGGACCTGCTCACGATCATCGAGGAGATCGACGAGAAGATGCAGGACATCTTCTCCAGTGCCTTCGAAGACACGCGTGCGGCGTTCGACCAGGTGTTCCCCGTGCTGTTCCCGGGCGGGAGTGGCAGCATCCACCTCACCGATCCGGACAACCTGCTCACCACCGGCATCGAGGTGAGCGTCAAGCCGGCCGGAAAGAAGATCGAGCGCCTCTCGCTGTTGAGTGGCGGCGAGCGGTCGCTGGCCGCCGTTGCCCTGTTGATCGCGATCTTCAAGGCGCGCCCCAGCCCGTTCTACATCATGGACGAGGTCGAGGCGGCGCTCGACGATGCCAACCTCGGTCGCCTGCTGCAAATTTTCGAGGACCTGCGCGAGACATCCCAACTCATCGTGATCACGCACCAGAAGCGCACCATGGAGATCGCCGACGCGCTCTACGGGGTATCGATGCGCGCGGACGGAATCAGCGCGGTCGTCGGCCAGAGGGTGGCGGCGCAGACCGCCTGATTCGCCACTCCGACACTCATTGACTCCGATATCCACGTGTCGGCATAATGGAGGACATGCCCGCCGGGGGGTGTGGGCCGTACCGAGGGATCAGTGATGCTCTCCACACGAACTCGTCTTTCCCACATGCGTCGGGCCGCCGTCAGGTCGGTCTGCCAGCTCGAACTCGCGATGCGCCGTCGGGAGGCGAGCAACCCGGTCTTCCCGACCGATGAGCCGTACGGCAGGATCGAGGGAACCGAGGTCGACCGAATCGCCTTCCTCGGAGATTGGAACGTCGCCGGACTCGGGGTCGCCACCTACCAGCTCTCCCTCCCGGGAACCTTCGCCAGAGCGTGGCAGGCCCAGACCGGACGCGGTGCAGACTGGGCCGTCGTTCCCGTCCCCGGGTTTCGTCTGGCATCGGTGCCGGAGGCGGTCGCCGCGGCGCCGCGGTCGGTGGCCGATGCGGACCTTGCCGTTCTCCAGCTCGGAGCCCTGGAGACCATGATGTTCGTCCCGGGCGAGCAGTGGCGCGACGAGCTGACGGTAGCGATCGAGGTGTTGCTGGGCTCGATCAAGAAGAGTGGATGCCTCGTGGTCGCGGCCATCCCGCCGCTGGACAAGCTAGGCAGGCTCTCCGGCCTGTCGGTGCGCGCGATCGGCCAGGAGTGCCGGATGCTCGACAGCGTCAGCCGCCGGGTGGTCGGTAAGTATCACCGATGCCGATTCGCCGAGTTCCCCGAGGGGCTCGCAGAACAGGTCTGGATTCCCGGAGCGAACGACTTCAACTACCGACGTAGCTACGCCGTGTGGGGTCCATCGCTTGCGGGGGTTGCGGCCCGGTCGCGGGAGGGTACGCTCGATAACACGCGG
>JBEVGK010000058.1:0-4960 GCA_040511795.1 Lacisediminihabitans sp.
GGAGCCCCGTGCGTCTCGTCGCGCAGAATTCGAGCCGCCGGCATCACCGGGCGTTGGCCTCTAACTGCTCCTGCCAGTCGCGCGGCACACGATCGGCGGGACCCGGGACCGACTGGCTCAGCGGATGTGAATCGGGCGCCGCGAGTCTCGGTCCGTCGACATAGTCCTCGGTCGTGTAGTCCCAGAACCAGCCCTCACCCGGTTCGAAGCTCTGCATCACCTCGTGCCCGGTCGCGTGGAAATGCGCGGTCGCGTGCCGATTGAGCGAATCGTCACAGCATCCGATCTGTCCGCATTTGGCGCACCGGCGCAGGTGCAACCACCACGAACCGGACTGCTCGCACTCGACGCAGCCGGTTCCGCTGGGCGGAACCGCCGGGTCGATGTTCGGGTCAGCGCTTGTCAGGTCAGCGTTCGTCGGGTCGGTTGTCACGGGTCCTCGCCGTCACTCATGGGGTTGCGGTCTTCTGAAAGCAGGCTAGCCCGCCGCCGCGACCACGTCGACCGACGCCCGCTCGGGGGCGGTCTGCACGCGGGGAGCGGGACCGTCCTCCAGCGAGCGGGCGAGGTCTGCAAGCGCCGCGACGGCGCTCGACCCCGGCTCGCCGAAGTAGGTGCGCAGGGTGTAACCGCCATGGCCAGGGATGGCGAAATTCTGATACTTCAGCTCTGCCGGACCGACGCTAGGGAGACTGGCATGGATCGTTCCGGACATGAACGGACGCGCGTCGTGGCGTGCCCACATCCGCACGAAGTCCCGTTCGCGGCTGGACAGCGTCTCGACGATGTCGTGGAGCCGAACATCGAAGGGGTCGCTCTCGAAGCGGAGGGCGGCAAGCGACTGCAGCGCCGCATCCTCCCAGTTGGGAATGGCATTGCGCACGTTCGGGTCGAACAGCGTCATGACGAGATTGCAGCCGGGGTCGAGGTGACCGCGACCGAGGGCGAGGGCGAGGCGATTCGCGCGGATCAGGTCTTGATTGCGGTCGATGATGATCGCGGGGGTGTGCGACCAGTGGTCGAGGAGCCGGACCACGTTCTCGTCGACGCCCTCCGTGCGGGGCGCGGGGCGCAGGCGGGGGCGCCCGGTGTCGTGCGCGAGACGGTAGACGTAGATCATCGCGTCCTCGTCGAGAAGCAGCGCGCGACCCAGGGAGGCGAGCACCTGCTCGGAGGGCTGATGGTGGCGGCCCTGCTCGAGGCGCAGGTAGTAGTCGAAGCTGATGTCGGCCAGCGCGGCGACCTCCTGACGGCGAAGTCCCTGCACGCGGCGATTGGTTTCGCGGGGTATCCCCACGTCTTCCGGCTGAATGAGCTCGCGGCGGGCTCGGAAGTACGTCGCGAGGAGTGATCCGTTGTTCACGATTCCTCCTTACGGGTTTTCGCTGCACGGGATGTGCTGGCGATGAGAAGGTCAGATGAATATACCTCTGTGACGCAGTCGAGGCGAGCGGCCCAGCCCGGAGTGGCGGGCGCTACGCGGCCTCCGCCGCATCCACCCTGTTCCAGAAGAATTGCAGGAGCAGGGTGCGTCCGTCCGGGGCGATCACCGGCGTCGGGCGCAGGCTGAGCGTGCCGTGGCTGATCTGTGCTCGCGCCATGAAGGGGGCGCAATGCCAGTCCGGGAACAGCGCGATGTCGAACTGATGGCTGACCGTCGCCGACCGCTCGTCCAGCCGGAAATCTCCGGCATCCAGGTAGAGCCGATCGAGTGCGCCGAGCACGATCGACGCCACCCCGTCTGCGGCATAGGTGAGGTAACCGGTCACCTGTGGATCGGCTTTCTCCAGCACTTCCCCGTCGCTGTAGAAGCCCTGCAGATGGTGCAGACGCCACGCTCCGACCAGGGCGCCCAAGGTCGGCGATTCGTGCTGCTGATCGATCAGGTCGTAGTACGACACGGCGCTCTCCTTTGAATGAGACACGGCGGTTGCGGGTGCTGTGATTATTCATCGTCATCTGATGAATCGGCGTGGCCCCGCCTGCACCCCTGTGGGGTGGGCACTGTCGACGAGCTGCTGGTCGGTCGACGTGCTGTCGTCCACCGGTACTGCGCGAGGGCCTGCGGCGAGATGTTCGATGGCGGCTGCCGCGGCCGATCCCGGGTCGCCGAACATCACGGTGGCGACATAGCCGGTGCTGCGGGGCACCACCAGGCTCTGCCAGCGGAACTCGATCCAGCCGAACGGCTCGATGTACGAGTGACCGGTCCCCGACGACTGGCTGCGGGCGTCGTGGCGAGCCCACATCCTGCGGAAGTCGGAGCTGTTTGCCGACAGCACCCCCACGATCCGTTGCAGTCGCGGGTCGGCGGGATCGCTGTAGTACCGCAGTGCCGCGACCACCGACCGTGCCGTTGCCTCCCAGTCGGGCAGGCGGTCCTGACGCGGGATGGAGAAGATCGAGAGCACCTGGTTGCGCCCCGGTTCGAATGCACCACCACCCAGCACGCGGGCCAGCAGGTTGGCGGTCACGACATCCTGATTGCGGTCGACGACGAAGGCGGGCGAATCGGCCCACTGGTCGATGAGGTGCGTGACGTTCTCGTCGATTCCCGGCGGCGGCGCGGCGGGGCGGCGGAGGAGCGGCTTCGGACGGGCGATGCGACGCAGGTAGTCGAGGGCGTCGGCGTCGAGCAGAAGCGCTCGACCGAGTGCGGCGACCACCTGGTCTGACGGCTGCTGGTCTTTGCCCTGCTCGAGTCGCAGGTAGTACTCGGGGCTGATGCCGGCACGGCCGGCGACCTCTTCGCGCCGCAGCCCTTCGACCCGACGGTTGGCGGTGCGGGGAAGTCCGATGTCCTCCGGCTGCACCAGGCTGCGGCGTGCACGGAGAAAAGCACTCACGGGGGATGGTTGTGATGGCATCGGGTCTCCTTGGCTAACGAGTTCCTCTTATAGGTTCGTTTCTAGCCCTCGGCGCACCCGGGTCAGTAGAGCAATATGTCTCTAATCACGCAGCGCGCTCCGCTGATCCCCGTCTGATCAGCAATCTTCCGAAGCGGAATCTCCAGGCTCCACCGTAGGAATGTCCAGTTGTGTCGATTCAACTCTCCGGACGACGGTGACCCTGACTCAGCTATCCCGGGTGTCGCGAAGTTCGCGGGCGAGCCGCTCGTAGTGCTCCGCCTGCGCCTCGCGCTCGCTGCGGACGCTCGCCGGTACAGGCTCGAGCGCGTCGGCGGGCGGATGCGCGGCCGCGATCGCGTGGTGCTTCGAGTTCTGCGACATCCGATCTATCCCGGCCAGTGCGACGGCGGAGATGATGAAGACCATGTGGATGACGACCTGCCAGAAGACGCCCTCTTCGGTGTAGTTCTCGCCGGTGACCGAGTCGGATTTCGCATCCTTCGCGCCGATGTCGCCGACCTCGATGAAGGTCTTGAGCAGGTGGATGGACGAGATGCCGATGATCGCCATCGCGAGTTTCACCTTGAGCACGTTGGCGTTCACGTGGGAGAGCCACTCGGGCTGGTCCGGATGTCCGTCGATCTTGATCTTGGAGACGAACGTCTCGTAGCCGCCGATGATCACCATGATGAGCAGGTTGGCGATCATGACCACGTCGATCAGGCCGAGCACGCCCAGCATGATCGCCGCCTCCTCGATGTGGAGCGGATCTTTGATCACCTTCTCCGCCAGGTGGTACAGCTCGACCATGAAGACGACCACATAGATCACCTGCGCGATGATCAGGCCGACGTAGAGGGGTGCCTGCAGCCAGCGGCTGAAGAAGATGAGGTATCCGATGCCGGACACGTTGCGGGACTGTGGGCGGAACTGGCGGGGCTGGGTGGGCGACGTCATGGCGGTGAGCCTAGGGTCGCTGGTGGGAAAACGCCCGGCGTGGCTGGTGCTGTGGCCCGCGCTACGCTGATGCCATGTCTGAATATGTGTACGGCGGCGCCGCCGATATCGACCGTGCGATCGGCTTCCTGGTCGCGCTCGACGACGAGCAGCGCGATGCGCTGGTCGTGCTCCAGATCGATGAGGCGATCGACGAGTTGCAGACCCAGTACACGAAGGCCGCCGCGGACCCCGGATACCGCCCCAGCGACGACTTCATCGAGCAGCTGAGCGGCTACCTCGCCATGGCCGACGACGCGGAGAACCCGAAGCTGCAGTAGCGGTACGCCGGCGGTCAGTGCCGGCGGGTTCTGTGTGGCGCATGTTCGGCGCCGATGCCACGGGTCGTCGGGCGGGTGCTTGTCCGCGCCGGCTTTGCGACGGCGCGCGGGTGGGTCGACAGCGCTCGACTTCGTTATCCGCGCGCCAGTTGTAACCCCCGCGCTGTCAACACAACCCCGCGCGAATGCTTGCGCGAGGCGATCTCCACTCCTCCACATGTGCCCCTCGCATTGAGCTATAAACAGCTGATCAGGGTCAATGTTCGGGGCGCGTGGAATGTCGGTGGTGGGTGAGAAACTCTCCGCATGGAAGCCTCCGACCCGCGTCTCCTCGAGTTGTTCGAGGAACTGTCGCGCGCGTGCGCTGACCGTGTCGCCGGGTTGTCGGCCGACGACCTGTTGCGCCTGGTGGCGGATGCGGGGAAGTTGCAGCGTGCCCTGGATGTGATCCGGGTCCGGCTGGCCGGGGAACTCGCCACGCAATCCGCGGCGCAGCTCGGCGCGGACGGGATCGCTCGCCGTGCCGGGCACCCGACCCCGGCGTCGTTTCTGGCGGAGCTGTGGCAGATCAGCGGGGCCGAGGCCACGCGGCTGTGCGAGGTCGGGGTGGCGGTGCGCCCGCGGCGCGCGGTGGACGGGTCTGTCCTGGCGGCCCGGTACCCGACCCTCGGTGCCGCGGTGGGATCACTCTCCCTCGGAGTCGAGGCTGCGGCGGTGATCGTCCGCGAGCTCGACCAGGCCGCACCCTACTGTTCCGCCGATGCTCGTGCGGCGGGTGAACGGTTGCTGGTCGACCACGCACCCGGGCTCACGGGTCGGCAGGTGCAGGGCTTG
>JBEVGK010000059.1:0-3334 GCA_040511795.1 Lacisediminihabitans sp.
CTGACGTTGCCCGCGCCGTACGGGGTGCTCGTGACCGCGGCATCCGCTCCCAGCTCGGTCGGGGCGAACCGCGCGAGCACCTCGGGCTGGTCCCCCGCGTCGCCGTCCAGCTGCAGGATGTCGACCCAGCCGAGCCCCGCTGCACCCGGTTCGAGCACCAGGGCTCCGTCGGCGCTGCCGACCGCCAGCGGCGAGTCGATGTTGCTGTACTCGTCGTAGTGCAGCTTCGCCGGGCCGGCCAGCGGCCCGGGCGCGACCTCGTTGCGGGCGCGGGCGAGCTCGTCGCCGTAGCCGGTGCGGATGCCGATGACGAGATGCCCACCCGCCGCCGCGTAGTCGGTGAGGTGCTGCAGCACGGCGTCGTCGGCCACGTAGACGGCCGGGGCGACGAGCACCGGGTATTTCGTCGCGAGCTGCTCGGCAGGAATGCTCAGGAAGCGACGGATGTGCTGCACCCGAACCTGCGCCCCGGCCTCGAACAGGCCGCGATAGAAGGCGTCGACGATGTGCGCGTAGGCGTCGACATCCGGGCCGCCGTCCGGCGTCGCCAGCGGCGGGTAGAACTCGAACGACCACTTCGTGTCGGTCGACCAGAGCAGCAGCACATCGGCGTCGGGCTCGAAGTCGTCGAGGGCCGGGCCGATGGCCTTGAGCGCGGCACCGAGCTCGGCCACCTCGCGGTAGATGCGCCCGGGCTTTCCGCTGTGCGGGAGGACTCCGCCCCAGTAGGTCTCGATGCCGAAGTGCAGCGTGTGCCAGTGCCAGTACTCGATCATGCGACCGCCGCGGGCGAGCAGGGCGAACGCCGCCTGCCGCAGCTGGCCCGGATACGGCGGGTGGTTCTGCCAGGCCGCACCGATCGATTGCGCGTCGGTCTCGGTCACCAGGTACTGCGTTTCGGCGCTGGAGTATGCACGGTCGCCCCACTGGAACAGCGCCCAGACGCTGCTGTGCCACCACCGGTCGGTCTGCGCGATCTCGGTGGCGACATCCAGCCCGTCCTGCATCTTGTAGTACGGGTTGCCTGCCACCAGGTCGAGGCTCTCGACAAGCTCGTCGTCGGAGACCTGAGGGCGGGCGTAGGAGATGCAGGTGGTGATGAACTGGTCGTCGCGCTTGTATTCGCGCACCAGGTCTGCCTGCCAGGCGATGAGCTCGGTGGCGAGGGTGGACTGGAAGCGTCGCCACTCGAGCTGGTACTGCGGCATGAGGTTGCCGTCTGGACGCCAGAGCTCGGACCAGTCGGAGAGCTGATGCGACCAGTAGACCAGTCCCCACTCGCGGTTGAGCACGGCGACCGTGCCGTAGCGTCCCTGCAGCCATTCGATGAAGCGGGCGAACGTGTGCTCGTTGTGCGGCAGCACGTTGCCGGGCTCGTTATCGACCTGATAGCCGATGACGGCGGGGTGATCGGCGTAGCGCTCGACCACCTTGCGCGCGACCCGCTCTGCATATGTGCGATAGGCGGGATGGCTCTGGTCCATCTCCTGGCGCGCGCCCCAGCCCATGCGTACCCCGGTGGAGGTCTCCGCCGCGATCTCCGGGTGCAGCACCTGCAGCCACGGCGGCACCGCGTAGGTGGGGGTGCCGAGGATGACACCGATTCCCCGAGCGTGCGCCCCGTCGAGCACCGGCTGCAGCCAGTCCAGGTCGAACTCGCCCTCGCGCGGCTCCCAGGTCGACCAGACCGACTCGCCCACGCGGATCACCGTGAAGCCCGCCTGCTGCATCAGATCGAGATCGAGATCGAGGCGATCGGTGGGCTGGTACTCCGCATAGTAGGCGGCGCCGAACAGAACGCCGGAGAACTGCGGGGACAAAGTCATCGTTGACCAATCGCTCGACATGTGGTCGATAACATCGGGGATGTTATCGGTAACATCAGGTGCTTCACGAAGTTAGTCGACGCTGGAGATCGGCGCAAGACCCAATTGCATAACGCTCAATGCCCGGGTTCGCCGGGGCCCGGAGTAGGGTCACGGCAGGATGGATAGATGACCGACGCCGCGGACGAGACCGCAGATGACCGCGACCGGGGCGGCGCACGCTCGGCGCGTGCGGCGACGATCTACGATGTCGCGGAGTTGGCCGGGGTGTCGCACCAGACGGTGAGCCGACTGCTCAAGGGCTTCCCCGGCATCCGTCCAGAGACGCGCCACCGGGTCGAGCAAGCACTGGCCACCCTGGACTATCGTCCGAACCTCTCGGCGCGATCACTCACCACCGGGCGTTCCCATCGCATCGGTGCTCTGACCTATGAGATCGACCAGGTCGGCCCGAGTCGGATCGTGCAGGGCGCCGCCGCAGCAGCGCGCCGCGCGGGCTACGTGCTCGACATCGTCACCCTCGACAACTCCGACGAGAACGGCATCGAGAAGAGTCTCGAGGTGGTGAACCAGAACGATCTGGCCGGCATCATCGTGCTCGCATCCTCCGAGGAGATGACCGCGGCGTTCCGACGCACCCGCTTCCGGGTGCCGTCGTATCTGTCGGCCGACGAGGACGGCGCCGGCGATCCCGCAACGGCACCGCTCGCACTGGCCATGGACGATCTCATCGGCCAGCTCTACGACCTCGGCCATCGCCGCTTCCACCATCTGGGTGGCCCGGCAAACTGGGTGGCGTCTCAGCATCGCGAGGCGTACTACCTCGCGGCCCTCACGCGACGGGGGCTGGTCTCTTCCGGAACATCCCACGGCGACTGGTCGTCTGCGGCCGGGTTCGCGGCGGCGAGCGAGCTCGCCGACGACGTGACGGCGATCATCTCCGCCAACGATCAGATGGCCCTCGGCGCGCTGCTCGCGCTCGACCAGGCCGGGCGCAGCGTTCCGGGAGACGTCTCGGTGACCGGGCTCGACGACATCCCGGAGGCGGCGTTCTACAACCCGCCGCTTACGACCATCCATCTCGACACGATCGCGCAGGGCGCGGCGGCGCTGACCCGTCTCCTCGACCGCATCTCCCCCGGCGAATTCGAGATCCCAGTAGCGCCTCCGGCGCGCGTGGTCGTGCGTTCCTCCACCGGCCCGGCACCAGGGCGATAGCCGCCTTCCGAATCGGAAGACGGCTATCGGTCACACGGATCGCTCGCGATCGTGCCCCCGTGATCGCGCCCCTAGTGCTCCCGAAACTCCGGCCATTCCGAGCCCGGCAGCAGCGCCGAATACAGCGCACTCTGCGCCACATCGAGGCTGGGATAGTCGGCGCGGGAGACCTCGTCGGTCAGCAGTCTGAAGGTGTAGCCGACATCCGTCTTGTGCACGGTGCCCACCACCCCGGCGGGGCCGTAGGCCACCCAGGTCTTCTCGATCGTCATCTGGTTACTCGCCATTGA
>JBEVGK010000060.1:0-3002 GCA_040511795.1 Lacisediminihabitans sp.
GCTGCCGGCGCGCTCGCCCGTGAACAGCTCGCCGCCTACCGCGAGCCAGTCACCCGACGCTCGCTGGTGGGCGCGGTGTGGGCGGCGACCTGGCCGCACGACCGTCTCGTGCTGGGGGCGTCGCGCCTGATCCGTGAAGCGGATGCCTCGGTGCCGGGTAAGAAGATCGCCGTTCATGCGAACCGCGGCCTGGCTGGCATCGACGGAACCATCGCGACGGGGATCGGCATCGCTCTGGCGAGTCAGGGCGCGGAGGGGTCGGGCGCGGCAGGCATCACCCGCGTGCTGCTCGGGGACCTCGCCATGCTCTACGACGCCGGCGCGCTGCTGTTCGGTGCGGGCGAACCGCGTCCGCGCATCCAGGTGATCGTGGGAAACGACGGCGGCGGATCGATCTTCGACGGCCTCGAGGTCGCGGCGACCGCGGCATCCGAGCCGTTCGATCGTGTGCTGTTCACCCCGCAGAGCGTGGATCTGCAGGCGCTCGCCACCGCCTACGGCTGGGAGTACCGCCGCGCGACCAATCGCGGCGAGCTCGACGAGGCGCTGTCGCCCGGCACCGAACCCGTGCTCGTCGAGGTGCCGCTGCCGCGCTGAGCGGGTGCTCGGGTGCTCGGGGCCGGCTGTGCGAACGTGCATGTCGAACCCGTTGTGCAGGAGTGCCTGAACAACGGACTCTGTTGTGCAGGAGTGCCTGAACAACGGAGGTGAGCGTCTCCGCAACCGCGCCTGACAACTCGCGGCCAATCGGGGAGGGGCAGGCGGCGACAGGCCGTCGCTGAGGATGAGTCGAGCGGATCGCGGCCCTCCGGGAGTACTCTCGCGGCATGAGCAGAGCAGGTCTCGACGGCGCGGCGGGCAGCAAGAGCGGCAGCAAGAAGAACACCCACCGAGCAACAGGCTGGACAGCGGATGTCCGCGACCTCCTGCGCGTCACGCCCGGCTTCGAGCTGGCCGCAGTCGACCCCGACAGCACGCCCGGCTACACCCCGGACAAGCGCGGAGGGAAAGTGGCCGGAGCCGAGGAACTCGCCCGCGACGCCCAGGAGCTCAACGACCTGCAGGAGCGCCTGTTCGCCGAGAGCCGCTACGGTGGCACCCGCTCGCTGCTGCTGATCGTGCAGGCGATGGACACCGCGGGCAAGGGTGGGATCGTCGAACATGTCGTCGGCGCCATCAGTCCGGAGGGGCTCAGCGTCTACGCGTTCAAGAAGCCCACGCCCGAAGAGCTCGAGCACGACTTCCTATGGCGCGTGCGTCAGCGCGCCCCGGCCCTGGGGATGGTCGGGGTGTTCGACCGCTCGCAGTACGAGGATGTTCTGATCGGTCGCGTACGCGCGCTCGCCCCCGCCGAGGAGATCGAACAGCGCTACGGCCAGATCGCCGACTTCGAGCGCGAGCTGGTCGAGTCGGGTACCACCATCGTGAAGGTCATGCTGCACATCAGCGCCGAGGAGCAGAAGAAACGCCTTGCCGATCGCCTCGAGCGACCGGACAAGGTCTGGAAGTACAACCCCTCAGATCTGGATGAGCGGGCGCTCTGGCCGCACTACCAGCAGGCGTACCAGATCGCTCTCGAGCGCACCTCGACGATGGACGCCCCGTGGTTCGTGATCCCCGCCAATCACAAGTGGTACGCGCGCATCGCCGTCCAACAGCTGTTGCTCGAAGCCCTGCGCGGACTTGACCTCCAGTGGCCGACCGTGGACTTCAACGTGGAGAACGAGAAGGCGCGGCTGGAGAAGTCCGATCCCGCCTAGCAGGCTATCGAAGCGCGCTCAGTCGACCGGGGCGAGGGCCTCCACGATCGGACGGAACTTCATCCGCGTCTCCAGCAGTTCGCGCTGCGGCACGGATTCGCTGACTATTCCCGCGCCGGCATATGCCGTGATCGTGTCGTCGCGCACCTGCGCACTCCGGAGCGCGACCGCCCACTCGCCGTCACCGTCGGCACCGATCCACCCGACCGGGCCGGCATAGCGTCCGCGATCGAAGGGCTCCAGCTGCTCGATCACCGCGAGCGCCGTCGCGGTCGGAGTACCGGCGACGGCAGCGGTCGGGTGCAGGGCCCGCACCAGGTCGAGTGAGGTCGAGCCGTCACTCAGCTCGCCCTCGATGTCGCTCGCGAGGTGCCAGAGGTTGGGCAGCTTGAGGGTGAAGGGCTGCTCGCTGGCGGTGACATCGGCGCTGTGCGCGCGAAGCGAAGCGAGCACGTTCTGCACGGCGAACTCGTGTTCGTCCTGATCCTTCTGCGAGGTGGCGAGCGCGACGGCCGCGGCCTGGTCGCTTTCGGCATCCGTCCCCCGGGCGGCGCTGCCGGCGAGCACCCGTGCGGAGACCGAACCACCGTCGACGCTCACCAGCGTCTCGGGGCTCGCGCCCAGAAACCCGTCCACGCAGAACGTCCAGCAGTCGGGATAGCGCGTGCCGAGCGCGTGGATGACCCGACGGATGTCCGCGCCGGCAGGCAGGGTCCCGACCAGTTCGCGGGCCAACACCACCTTGCTCAGCTCATGCTCGTGGATGCGCGCCACCGCGGCGGACACCGCGGCGACGTAGCCCTCGGCATCCAGCGACCCGGGGCGCAGCGTGACCTCGACCTCGTCTCCGAAGGGCACAGCGGGCGGGGGAGCGGGGTGCCCGGGCCCGACGCGGGTGACCCAACTCTGGTCGTGGTCGCGACCGACGATCAGCTCCGGAACGATGAGCACGCTGGTTTCGGCCGAGTGGTCGGAGAAGGCGAACGACCCGAGGGCGAGCAGCCCCGTGCCGGTGCGCTGGAGCGGGTCGGTGATCGTGGCCGCTGCCACCAGCGAGCGCCAGGCGGCCGCGGCATCCGCGAACCGGGTGGGGCCGCAGAACTCCAGTCGCACCGCCTCACCGATTCCCACCAGGCCGAAGCCGCGACGCGACCAGAGCAGCGGACGTCGACGGTCCAGCATGGGGACCAACGGCCCAGGATCGGAGATCTCGGTCGTCGTGACCCGGAGTGCGGGAGGGCC
>JBEVGK010000061.1:0-3606 GCA_040511795.1 Lacisediminihabitans sp.
TCAGCGTTATTCACAGGTGTATCCCATACGAAGCTATTGATTTGATAGTGGCACTATGTCACGATTGTTCAGGCCCGAGTACGACGCTCACAGAGAGGTGAGCAGATCCGTTTTTTCGTGATCGCCCTCTCAAAGACTCGGTACACCCTCATTCCGACCATATCGGTCGTCTACCCCCGCATCAAAGGAGCACCCGCATGGATTGGCGCGACAAAGCCGCTTGCCTCACCGCAGACCCGGAACTTTTCTTCCCGGTCGGAAACACAGGGCCGGCCGTCGACCAGATCGACAAAGCGAAGGCCGTCTGCGGCCGTTGCACCGTCACCGAGATCTGCCTGCAGTACGCTCTGGAAACCGGGCAGGACTCCGGAGTCTGGGGCGGCCTCTCCGAAGACGAGCGCCGCGCCCTCAAGCGCCGCGCCGCCCGCGCACGCCGCGCCTCCTGAGTTCCCGCGCCTGCTCCCCGCTCCGTCCGGACCGGGTGGGCAGGCGCGTTCTCGTTAACCGGCGCGTTCGGTCCGCGAGATCCAGCGCAGCGGCACCTCAATGGTGACCTCTGTCCCTGATCCCATCACGGTGTGCCAGTCGATGGTCCCGCTGAGCTCACCCTGGATGAGCGTGCGGACGATCTGCGTGCCGAGGCCGGTCCCGACCTTGCCTTCCTGCAGGCCCACTCCGTTGTCCCGAACGAGGACGGTCAGTTCGTCACCCGAACGGTCGGCGACGATCTCGACCTCGCCGTCCCGTCCGGCCAGCCCGTGCTCGACCGCGTTGGTGACCAGTTCAGTGAGGGCGAGGGCCAGCGGCGTCGCGTAGGCGCTCGGCAGCACCCCGAACTCCCCGGTCTTGCGGGGGTGCACCGTCGTGTTGTGCGACGACGCGACCTCGGCGATGAGCATGAGGACGCGCTCGAACACTTCGTCGAAGTTCACGTCCTGCGTGAGCCCCTCCGAGAGCGTGTCGTGCACGACCGCAATGGCGGCGACCCGGCGCATGGCCTGGGTGAGCGCTTCCCGGGCTTCGTCGGTGTGGGCACGACGGCCCTGGATCCGCAGGAGCGAGGCGACGGTCTGCAGGTTGTTCTTCACCCGGTGGTGGATCTCACGGATCGTCGCATCCTTCGTGATGAGTTCCCGCTCCTGGTGGCGCAGCTCTGACACGTCCCGGCAGAGGACGATGGCGCCCGCCCGTTCCCCGCGGTGGCGGAGCGGAATGGCCCGGAGCGAGACGGTGACCCCACGCGCCTCGATGTCCGTGCGCCACGGTGCCCGCCCGGTGACGACCAGTGGGAGGGACTCGTCGATGACCTGCTTGCCGGGGAGGATCTGGGTGGTCACCTCGGCCAGCGACTCACCCTCGAGTTCCTCGTTGAACCCCATCCGGTTGAACGCCGAGAGGGCGTTGGGGCTGGCGAACGTGGTGATCCCGTCGACGTCGAGACGGATGAGACCGTCGGATGCCCGCGGGGCGCCGCGGCGGGGACCGGTCGGGGCAGAGAGATCCGGGAAATCACCGGTGGCGATCATCTCGAACAGGTCGTTGGCGCACTCGTTGAACGTGAGTTCCTGCCGGCTCGGCGTGCGGGCCTCGCCGAGGTTCGTGTGCCTGGTGAGGACGGCGATGGGAACCGTCGCGTTCTCCGGAGAGGTGGACTTGAGCCGGCGCATGACCGGAACGGCGCGCACCCGGGTCGGGGTCTCCTCGTACCAGTCCGGGGCCGTCGAATCGGTGATCGTGCCGGTCTCGAACGCCTCCGTCACCTGGGTCCGCCACTGCGGCTTGACCACCTGGCCGACGAAGTCCCGGTAGAACAGCGTTGCAGCGCTCGATGGTCGGTAGTGGGAGACCGACATGAAACTGCCGTCCCGCGTCGGCACCCAGAGAACGATGTCGGCGAAGGCCAGGTCGGCGAGGAGCTGTGCGTCTCCGACGAGCATGTGCAGCCAGTCGACATCGTCATCGGTGGAACGCCCGTTGGCGAGGACAAGGTCACTGAGCGTCGACATCCGTCCAGTCTACGTCCGCCGATACCGCTCCTCGCGCGAGCCGGCGGCCCGTCACACGGCACGGATGGCGGAGAGAATCCGCCGCCTCCGATGGCCACGCCGACCGGTCGCCGGGTCCGCTGCCGGCAGGATCCCCTCGCCCACGAAGCGTGAGATCGCCGCGAGTGCCGGGGAGCGTGGGCTCGCGTCGCGCAGGGCGCGCCCGGCGAGGAGAGCGGCATCCGTTCCTCGCGGATCCGACGGGACGAGGATCGGGTCGCCGATGCCTCCGAAACGCTGGAGGGTCGAACGCACCTGGCCGTGCGGGTTCAGCCCCGCGACACCAGGGCGGACCTTGTTGATGACGCTCGTGACCGGGCGATCGTCGACGACCTCCACGAGATCCGGGTAGGCACGGAGGTAACGGGCGAGACCGATCGGGTCCGCAGCTCCGACGGCGACCACGCGGTCGGCGGACCGGAGCGCCGCCAGCGTGGCGGCGTTGCGCCGGGGGGCGAACAGGTCGCTGGAGATCTCCTCGTCGTTCTCGAGGCTCGCTCCCGTGTCGAGCACGGTGTAGTCGACCCACGACCGGCACTCCGCGATGGTCGCCGCCACCCGTTCCGCCGACAGCTCCGGCCAGCGGCTCGGTCGACCGATTCCGGTGAGCACCCAGAAGCCGCCACGGGCCGACGCGTAGCGCTGCCCGATGCGTTCAAGCTCGGCTCGGCTGAGACTGTCGGCGCCGGCAAGGCGGCAGGCAGCGGCGAACCCGGGTGCCTCGTCGAGCAGGCCGATCGCGGGGGCGATGGAGCCGCTGTGCGTGTCGACGTCGGCGAGCGCGACGCTGTGCCCCGCGGCCGCGAGTTCCGCGGCGATCGCGATCGACAGCGTGGTGCGCCCCGGTGATCCCGCCGGGCCCCAGACCGCGATCATCGTGCCGCGGGCCGGGTCCACGGCGGCGGGCGCCGCGAAGGCGGGCGAGCCGAGCAGCATCAGCTCCAGCTGCGACCAGTCGGATGCCGCATCCGCCGTCTCCTGAAGGCCCAGCTCCAGCGCGTGGCGGCGTTCGCTCTCGTGCGCGACCAGCGCGATGATGCGCACACCCGCGGCATCCGCCTCGACGATCAGTCTGCTGTTCAGATAGCGCGGAGTCGCGGCCACCAGCGCGTAGTCGGTGCGCCCCGCCGCGAGCACGGTGGCGAGTTCGTCGGCGCTCGAGCACCGACCGGCGAGGTCGTGCCCATGCCGCACCAGCTCGGAGGCGAGACGGTCTTCGTCGGCCAACGGAAGGGCGACAGCGATGCGGGCCACCGGTCAGCCCTTCGCCTGCACGCCGGCCGGCACCAGCGAGATCGCATCGTCGTTGGCGACCGCTTCGAGCACCCGGGCGATCTTGGCCCGCGGCACGAGAACCTCGACAGAGCCGGCACTGCCATCGGCGATGATGTCGTCGGAGGCGATCACCCGCACCACCTGCGCCGCGGGGACGAGCACGGCCGGGGCGCCGAACTCTCGATCCTCGCTCTGTTGAGCCGCCCATAGGTCGACCTGCGCTCCGGCGTCGATCGACTTGGCGAGCTGTCCACGCACGGGCACCACCACCGAGGCGAGGCGGCCG
>JBEVGK010000062.1:0-3930 GCA_040511795.1 Lacisediminihabitans sp.
GAGCCCAAGTCGTTGCACGGCGGAAGCATTCCCGGGCGCGAAGCATTGCAGGCACCGAGAATGCAGGTACCGGGAAGAGCCGCGAGGTGCGCGCGTAGAATCGATGACCGCGCGCCCCCCTCCACTCGAAGGACCCCCATGAGCATCTCCTCGATCATCGATCACACCCTCCTCAAGCCCGAGGCCACCCGCGAGGACGTCGCGGCGCTCATCGCCGAGGCCGATGCGCTCGGCACATACTCGGTCTGCGTGTCGCCGTCGATGCTGCCGGTCGAGTTGCCCGCGGGTTCGGAGCTCAAGGTCGCTGTGGTCTGCGGCTTCCCCTCGGGCAAGCACACGAAGGAGGTCAAGGCCTTCGAGGCGGCACAGTCCGTCGAGCGCGGTGCGGACGAGGTCGACATGGTGATCGATATCGGCGCCGCCAAGGAGGGTCGCTTCGATGACGTGCAGGCCGAGATCCAGGCCGTGCGTGACGTCATCCCCGCTCCCCTGGTGCTCAAGGTGATCATCGAGTCCGCCGCGCTGACCGACGCCGAGATCGTGGGCGCGACGCAGGCCGCGGTCGCGGCGGGCGCCGATTTCGTCAAGACCTCCACCGGTTTCCACCCCGCCGGCGGCGCTACCGAGCATGCCGTGCGGCTGATGGCCGAGACCGTGGACGGGCGTCTCGGAGTGAAGGCGAGCGGCGGCATCCGTTCGTTCGAGACCGCGCAGGCGATGATCGCCGCCGGAGCCACCCGCCTCGGTGTCTCCGGATCGCGTCAGGTGCTCGCCGAGGAGACCGGCAGCGCGCCGGCCGTCATCAGCGGCGATACCTACTAACTCGTCACGCTAACTCGTCACGGCGGCTAGCTCGTCACGGCGGCGGGGTCAGAACCGCGAGTAGCGGCGCCGGCATCCGCTCGATCCCGAGCTGCTCGACCAGGGCCCGGCCGTAGCGGATCTTGCGGCCGCCGAGGGTGCCCATGAAGCGGTGCAGCTGCGCCTCCACCGAACGGATGCGCTGGGCCGGCTGATTCTGGAACGTGCGGAACGCGGGCAGATCGCCGAGTGACGCGACCACCCGCTCGGTGCCATCGACCCCGTGGGCGCGGATGAGTTCCTCCTCGAGGTCGGCATCGCAGACGAGGTAGCGATCGCCGGCGGGAAACACCCGCCGGAAGAACCTCTCCTCGCGCAGATCGCAGAGGCCGGTGAGGCGCAGTCCCAGCCCCTCTGGCCCGAGCACACGCACGAATTTGCGCGCGTTCGTCACCCCACCCATGCCGATGACCGGTGTCGACGCGAGGTCATGCGCGAGCTTCTCCGCCAGCGCCTCGACCGCGGCTCGGTCGCTCTCACCCTCGACGAGGATCGCGGCGCGCACTCCGGCGGGAGCCTCGACCGAAGCGCCCCCGGCCGCCCACGCGGCCACCGCTCCCGCGAAGCCACCGCGCGCATCCGTCATCGCGCCAGTCAAGCACCGCCCCGCCCACGTTTGCCCGAATTTGCAGGTTTCGCCCCCTCCAACCCTGCAAATTCGGGCAAATCAGTGTGGGTCAGCTCGCCACGCAGTACTTCAGGTAGAACATCCACTCGCGGGTGGTCGCGGGGTCATCCGCCTCCTCGATTGTGGTTATCGCGGTGATCGTCCCGTTCGCCTTCTCGAGAATCGAGTGGACCAACGCGAGGCGCGGGAGGTACCGGTCGACCTCGGCGATCTGGTAGTCCAACTCCAGCAGCCGCTCACCCACGAACGTTGCCGCGCCGCCCTCGTCGGTCGGGTCGACGGCCGCGGCAGCGTCGAACAGCGGTGTCGCCGCCAAGAGGCGCTTCTTCTCCTTATCCTGGGCGTCCATTCCCTCTTCAGCCAGGGCACAGGTCGTCGCGCCCACCATCTCGTCGACGATCCCATCCACTCTGGTGCGGAAGGTGTCGTTCACCTCGCCGCGAAGCTGCTCGCTGACCACCCGCGCAGCGTCGTCGGCGGTGTTCTCGCTGGCCTGTGCCGCCAGGTCGGCCACCTGCTGCATGCTCTGCTGATACGCCTTGAGGTTCTCCGCGTGAACCAGCACGAGCTGCTCCTGCAGAGTCGGATTCTTGATCGCTCTCGCATCGCTGATGATCTCGTCGATCCCGCGGGCGATCTTCGGTGACGTGATGGCCTCGGCATCCGCCGCGTGCGCCATCGTGGTGGTCCACTTGCTGAGCGCCGGGCTGGCTCGCGAGACGAAGCCGCCGATGGAGGAGCATCCGGCGAGCGAGAGTGACGTGGCGACCGCGACGGCGATCGCGACGAGGACGAAACGAGATCGACGCATAGGTGCACCGTTCGGCCGACGGGTGCGCCCGGGTAGCGCGCCGCTGCTCATGGTCTAGCAGCGTGCGCGCCGGATGTCGAGACCCGCTACTCGGGAGACGTGATGCGCAGGATCACCCGCGGCTTCTGTCCCGTCGCACCCGCGCGACTGTTCATGCGCCGCTCGATGAACATGAAGATCCGATACTGCAGCCCGTATTTCTCGCGGAAGAGCTCCGTCTCCCGCGGAGCCTCCGGCGCCATCGTCGCGATGCCGGTCACGATCGGGTCGGAGTCCTTGGTCTTGCCCATGCGACTGCTCGGCTGCAGTTCCACGGTCGGATTGTTGCGCAGCCGCTTGAGCTTTCCGGTGCCCTCCGGAGTGGTGACGAGCAGCGCGTCGCCGTCGCGGGCGATCCAGACCGGGGTCGAGACACGCTCGCCGGTCTTGCGGAAGGTGGTCAGGGAGACGAAGTCCTCGGAGCCGAGGTCGAGCAGCGCGGTCGAAGAGGTCATGGCTGCACCCTAGCCCGACTCGGTGACGACCTCCGCGACCGCATCGCGCGCGAGCAACGTGGCTCCGGCGACCGCCGCGGGCATGAGCACCAGCGCGGCGAACGGCACGAGGAACAGCAGATACGTGAGCACGCCGAAGCCGAGGGTGCGGGCGCGGCGAGCGCCGAGCATCCGTCGCCGCTGCATCAGGCTGAGGCCGCGGGCGTCGCAGGCGTAGCCGCTGAGTTCGAGGGTGAGAAACCAGCCGCCGAAGAGCGCGCCGAGCACCGGGCCGAGCACCGGTCCGACGATCGGGATGAGTCCGGCGACGAAGACGAGGATGCCCACCAGGATCGTGATGAGCAGCAGACGGATGCCGTTGCCGACTCCCCGACGCAGCGCACGCCAGAACGACTCGTCGAGCTCTGCCGGCGCACCACCCGCGTGCACCTCCACGCCGTGCCAGATGCGCTCGAAGAAGGGGTCACCGACCGCGAGTGTGACCGCGGCATAGGTGGACACGGCGAGCAACACCACACCGGCGATCAGAGCGACACCGACCGCCAGACGGATGCCCGTGCGCCATGGCGCGTCCCACCCGGCGGCGAACGGGGTGAGCCAGTCGATCACCCCGTCGAGGTTGAGAGCGAGAAACACGATCGCGGCGACGTAGACGATTCCGACGATGAAGGCCGGGATGGCGCCGAGGAGCATCAGCCGCGGCGACGTGCCCCACACCCGCAGGCCGCGCGCGAGGTAGGCCATGCCGCCGAAGACGTCACGGACCGGGGAGGGTCGAGGGGAGGGCATGTTCCAGGGTAGGCCTCGGCTGCCCGCGGCCCGGATAGTTTCGCCGATCGTGCCGGCGGGGCCAGGATGGTACCCATGCCCAATCCCCTCGGCCGAGCGCTGCGCAATCGGCGAGCCGGCCACCATCTGCTCGTCTGGGCTCGACCCGAACTCGAAGCGCCGGACACATTTGCACTCAGCAGCCCGGCGTTCGAGACCGGCGCGCCCATCCCCGAGCGCTACCGCGGCCACCTGTTCAGCGTCGACAGTTCGCCGGAACTCGCCTGGACGAGCCCGCCCGACGGCACCGCCGAGCTCGTACTGGTCGTCGAAGACCCCGACGCGCCGACGCCGAGACCGGCAACCCA
>JBEVGK010000063.1:0-5301 GCA_040511795.1 Lacisediminihabitans sp.
CGGTGCGCTCCGTGTTGCGCATCCAGGCCTCGAAGGGTGCGACCGAGGAGAGCAGGCGCACCGACTCGATCGGGGTCGGCCACTCGTCGCGCTCCTTGCCGAAGAGCTCGTAGAACTCCCGGTCGTCGAAGCCGCCGCGGGCCGCATCGTGCCGGTCGGCGGTGAACACGACGCGATCGACCCGCGCCCAGAGCGCGGCCGCGAGGCAGAGCGGACAGGGCTCGCACGAGGTGTAGAGCGTGGCGCCTGCCAGCGAGAAGTCGCCCAGTGCCTGACAGGCGGCCCGGATGGCGACGACCTCGGCATGCGCGGTCGGGTCGAGGTTCGCGGTCACCCGGTTCTGCCCCTCGGCGACGAGCTCGCCGTCCCTGACGATGAGGGCACCGAACGGGCCGCCGCCGTTCGCGACGTTCTCCACCGCGAGCTCGACGGTGCGGGCGAGCCAGCGGGCGTCCTCCGTGGCCGTGTCTGTACGGGCAGTCATGCGAGACCGGCCGATGCGCGCCAGGCGTTGCCGGCATCCGGAGCGTCGTCGCGGGTGATGGTGGCCTCGATCAGGCCGTACGGGCGGTCCGCTGCGATGAAGACCTCGTTGTTGTTCTCGATGCCGAAACGCTCCAGGTCGTAGTCGAAGTGGTGCTTGTTGGGTGCCTTCAAGCGTATCTCCGCGACCTCCGGATGCGCCTCCAGCACCGCGGTGCCCATGTGCCAGAGCGTCTGCTGCAGCGCGAGGGACTGCAGCGTCGCGAACTGCGTCACCATGAGCTGCTTGATGTCGGCGTAGACCTCGTCCCACGCGACATCCGTTCCGCTGAAGCGCCACTTGGCGTCGAGCGCGGTGGCCATCACGCGATCGTGGGTCTCCGGCAGCGTGGTGAATTCGTCGGTGAGGAAACCGGCGAACTCCGAGCCCGTCGACTTGAGCAGCACCAGGTCTTTCAGTCCACCGATCACGTACTCCCCGCTCGCATCGACCGTGATCGCGGCGGTGCGCACCTCCTGACCTTTGCGCAGCCAGGTGTGATCGTGCTCGGTGCCGTCGACGATCGCGCGCTCCCAGGCGAACTCCTCGATCTCGATGCGGGCGCCCTCGACCGGGTCGATGTCGGCGACGAAGTGTCGGGCCAGGTCGAGCCCGAAGTCCTCGATCGTCTCGATACCCCGCGACTTGGCGAAGGCGTATGCGGTGTTCTTCTGGGTGTCGGTGGGCAGCACCTTCGACTGGTCGCCGGTGAGGTACGCGGCCTCGAACGGCCCGCGAAGCGCGGTGCTGACGTTCAGATCACGGATCTCGTGCCGCGGTGAGTCGCGATAGATGCGCACCAGGCGCGACTCGGCCTTGCCGTACTGGTGGTCGCCCAGAATGATTGCCATCCCCGAATCATGGCCCGAGAGTGTGACGACGGTGTTACCACCATCAACACTGCGTGTTTCGTGTCGCTAGGGGCGGATGAGGAGCTCTCCGCTCGGGACATCCCCGTCGATCAGGGTGCCGTTCAGCCACGCGCTGCGCACCACCCCGCGCAGCTCGCGCCCCTCGAACGCGCTCACGGGGTTCTTGTGCTCGAGCTCCGAGGCGTGGACGGTGAACTCCTGGGCCGGGGAGAAGGCCACGAGATCGGCGCGCGCGCCAACCGCGATGCGGCCGCGATCGGCGAGCCCGACGAGATCGGCCGGGCCCCGCGACATCCATCCCACCACCTGCTGCAGCGGGATGCCCCGCCTCTGCGCCTCGGACCAGACCGCGGCGAGCCCGGTCTGCAGGCCCGCGATGCCGCCCCAGGCCACCCCGAAATCGCCGTCCCCGGCGAACTTGAGCTCGGCGGTCGAGGGGGAGTGGTCGGTGACGACGATGTCGATGTCCCCGTCGACGAGCCCCTGCCAGAGCAGGTCGCGGTTGGCGCTCGAGCGGATCGGCGGGCAGCACTTGTACTCGGTGGCGCCGGCGGGGATGTGCTCCTCGTCGAAGCTGAGGTAGTGCGGGCAGGTCTCCACCGTGATGGGCAGGCCCTCGGCGCGGGCGGCGCGCAGAGCGGGCAGCGCCTCGGCGGAGGACAGGTGAAGGATGTGCGCGCGAGTGCCGTGGCGCCGCACGCCGTCGATCACCCGCTCGATCGCCGTGACCTCGGACTCGTCCGGGCGCGACTCGACGAACCGGTGGTAGTCGCTGCCGCCGTCATTGGCGTGCGCGTCGAGCACGGCCGGGTCTTCCGCGTGCACGATCAGCAGCCCGTCGAAGCCCGCGATCTCGGCCATCGCGAGGTCGAGCTCATCGGCGTTGAGGTGGTCGAACTCGTCGACGCCCGAGGGTGAGAGGAAGCACTTGAAGCCGAACACTCCGGCATCCCAGAGGCTGCGCAGGGTGCCCAGGTTCTGCGGAACCGCGCCGCCCCAGAAGCCGACGTCGACGGCGACCTGCCCGGTCGCGGCGGCACGCTTGACCTCGAGTGAGGCGACATCGATGGTCGGCGGGATGCTGTTCAACGGCATGTCGATCACCGTGGTGACGCCACCAGCGGCCGCGGCGCGCGTCGCGCTGGCGAAACCCTCCCACTCGATGCGGCCGGGCTCGTTGATGTGCACGTGGCTGTCGACCAGGCCGGGGATGAGCACCTCGTCGTCGGCCAGCTCGACCGTCTCGACACCGCTGAGGTGGCTGTCGGCGATCGCGGCGATACGGCCCCCGATGATGCCGATCTCGGCCGGGCGGAAGGCGCCGTCGATCAGCACGGATGGCCCTCTCAGGACCAGTTCGAAGGTGTCAGACATCCGCTCTCCCGCCGTTTCCGGGCGCAACGCCCGATGCCTCCATTATCCGCGTGGCCCGTGGCGCACCCGTGGCGGCGGAGGATCGCTCGCGACCACTACGCTCGACTCATCGAAAGGAAGATCACCATGTCTGATACGCCCGAGATCGCCCATCTGAACAACCACCACCGCGACACGCTTTCGCAGATTCTGCAGCACCCGGTGAGCCACAACATCGAGTGGAAAGACGTCGTCGCTCTGCTCGAGGATGCGGGCTCGATCGAGGAGCGTCACGACGGCAAGTTCAAGGTCACCCTCGGCCCCGAGACCGAGATCTTCGACCGCCCCCGTCACAAAGACATCGACGAGCAGATGGTCGTCGACCTGCGCCGCATGCTGAAGAACGCCGGCTACGACGACAGCGTCGCCGAGTGGCGCGACAAAGAGGACTGAGCCCTCACCAGCCATGACGAGCCCACTCCTGACGTGCCCCAAGCACATGGAGTATGGGCCGTGCGGCGGTGTCGAGTTCGACGGCAGCTGCGAGGTCTCACCGCGGCGCTGCGTCTTTCTCGACACCGCCACCGTGCAGTTTCGCGGAACGCCGACCGACGCGCCGCCGACGGCAGCGGCCGCATCCATGCGGGAGCGCCTGGCCACGACACAGATCGTGGTCGCCGACTTCCCGGCGCGGGCGCTCTCCGCGGCCTCCATCGTGGAGTGCGCCGCCATCCTGGCCGGGAACACGGATGCCGTTCTCGCCGGTGATGCCGGCAACGCCCGAGTGCAGTTTCCGCCCGCCTATCGCGCCCACCTCATCCAGAGTGCGGGCATCCCGGTCTGGACCGGGATCAACAACCGCGACCGCAACCGGGTCGCGATCGAGGGGGAGTTGGCAGCCCTCGCCGAGGTCGGCGTGGCCGGCGTGCACTGCGTCACCGGGGATCACACCCTCACCGGCGACCGACCGGATGCCGCACCCGTCTTCGACCTCGACTCCACCCGCACCGCGACGCTGGCCCGGGCGGTCGGCCACCTCGTCTCGGTCGCCGAAGCACCCGCCACCCCGCCGATCGAGCGCCGGCCGGATCGCCTGCTGCAGAAGATGCGGGCGGGTGCCGAGGTCTGCTTCGTCAATCATGCCGGCGGCGTGGAGCCGGTGCGGGTGTTCGTCGATCGCGCGCACCAGCTCGGGGCGACGATGGCCTTCATCCCGTGCGTTCCCGTGGTCGTCGATCGGCAGAGCGCGGAGCTGCTGGAGAGCTTCACCACCCTGGTGCTGCCCGACGGCTTCCTCGCCCGCATCCTCGCCGCCCGCGATCCGTTCGAGGAGGGCATCGCGGCGGCCGTCGAGCTCAGTCGCGAACTGCTGCAGCTCGACGGGGTGCGCGGCGTCAATCTGTCCGGTGGAACCTCCGCCGGACGCGAGGCCTGGTTCGCCGAGGCCCTTGCCCGAATTGGAGCAGAACTGCATGGATGAGCACGACTGGAATGAGCGCTACCGCGAGGCGGCGGCCGGCCGCGATTCCGTGTGGTCGCTCGAGCCGAACGTCTGGGTGGTCGAGAACCTCTCCGACCTGACGCCCGGCACTGCCGTCGACCTGGCTGCCGGCGAGGGACGCAACGCCCTCTGGCTGGCCCAGCGCGGCTGGCAGGTCACCGCGGTCGACTTCGCCGCGGCCGGGTTGGCCGTCGGCTCGGGGCGCGCCGAAGAACTCGGGCTGGACCTGCTCTGGCAGAAGGCGGATGCCACCACCTGGCGCACCCGCGAGCCCGTCGATCTCGTGCTGATCGCCTACCTGCAATTGCCGGCGGAGCAGCTGGCCGCCGCCCTCGTGAACGCGGCGGCTGCCCTGGCGCCGGGTGGGGTGCTCGCGGTGATCAATCACGATCGGGACAACATCATCCGCGGGGTCGGTGGGCCTCAGGATGCCGCGGTGCTGACCACGGCGGAGCAGCTGCGCCAGGCGGTGCCCGGCCTCGACATCGTCGACAGCGGGCAGTACGAGAGGGACACCCCCAAGGGCACCGCGATCGACGCGATCCTGCTGGCGCGGCGGCCGCTCACCGCGGACAGCGTTGATTGAGTTGGCAGCGACGAAGGAGCAGCCGTATCGAAATCCGCCGCGTGATGGGTTTCGATACGCGTGCTCGTCCCTCGCTCGCTACTCAACCAGCGAATTCTCGGCTCAGCCCGGCAGGTAGGCGATGGTCCAGCCGCCGGAGCTCTCGCGGTACTCGACCCGGCGGCTCGCCGCCTCGGGGTCGCTGCGCCAGAAGGTCATGCGGGTGGGGCGCACCAGAAAGCCGATCCAGGTGTCGGGCTGGGCGAACACGCCGTGGTGCTCCTCGGCGACGGCCTTCCAGGCGGCGCGGCGCTCCTCGTCGGGCAGCTGCGCGAAGGCGAAGGTGTTCTGCCAGGCCAGCTGTTGCAGGTACGGCGATCGCGCGCGGTAGGCGGCGGTCGCCTCCGACGCCGGCGCGACTTCGGCCCGTCCCTGCACCACGAGTTGCTTCGTGAAGCCGGGCCAGAGGAAGGTGAGCGCGACAGAG
>JBEVGK010000064.1:0-5155 GCA_040511795.1 Lacisediminihabitans sp.
CACACGTCAGGGACCGGAGATCTCGGCGCCGGCCACGGCTCCCGGACCGACGCCGACTCCGGCCGCACGCGGTCGATCGGGCATCCAGGTGCTCCTCGTGGTGGTGGGCATCTCACTGCTGTCGATCGCCGCCATCTTCTTCCTCGTCTACGCCTTCATCACCTGGGGTCTGCTCGCACGCTCGATCATCATCGGCGCGATCACGGTCGCCGCCCTCGTGGGGGCGAGCGTGCTGCGGCGCCGACGACTTCCCGCTACCGCCGAGGGCGTCTCGATGTTCGCGATCGTGCTGCTCTACCTCGATGCCTTCGCGATACGCGGAAATAACATGGTCGGGGCCGCGGAAGCGGATGCGGCCGCGTACTGGGGGTGGAGCCTCGTCATCACCGCGATCGGCTTCGTGGTCTGGAGCCGGTACTCCCGGCTGCGCACGCCCGGCATCGTCGGCTTCGCCACCTTCGCACCCGGAGCAGCGCTGGTGGCGGGATCGTTCTCCACCGGCTCCGCGACCATATTCGTGTTCGCCGCCGCTCTGACGATCGCGGCCGGAGTGCACCGGCTCGCCCCGCGCCTCCTCGGCCGCCCCGCTCGAGTCGAGCGCACTGTCGCGCTCACCATCGCCGCGATCGGCATCGTGGTGGCGAGCGTCGCCGCGTTCGGTGTCGGCGCCGGAACCACCTGGGGCGTGACCGTCGCTCTCGCGCTGGTCGCCCTGCTGGCGGCGGGGCAGCTCGCGCTGCTCGACCTGCGTTCCTCCCCCTCCCGGCTCGGCACGGGGTTCGGGATGGTGTTCGCCGTCATCGGTGCCGGTGCCCTCACCGCTGCACTGCCGGTGGGGATCTGGGCCATCGGCGACGCGAACGCCATCATCGTGCTGCCGCTGCTGCTCGGCACCGTCGTCACCCTGCTCATCGAAGCGCTCTGGCGGCTCTCCCGGGGCACGGCCGCCGCGCCGCACCTGCTCGCGGCGGCCGTGTCGTCGGCCCTCACCACCCTCATCGGTGGTCTGCCCGCCCTCGCAACGGTCGTCTTCTCCGCCCTGGTCGCGCCGGTCCTCGGCCTCCTTCGCCCCTGGACGCTCAGCCCCACCGACGCGATCGGCTTCGCCCTCCCGGTCTCGAACCTGGCGGCGCTCGGGACGGTCACGGGAGCGGGGCTGCTCGTCGCCGGCGCGTGGTGGTTCGGCGGGTTCATCCGTCGCCGACTGCCTGCGCTGGTCTGGCTCGCGTGCGCGATCCTGCTGGCCGCGGCGGCCATGCTGCCCGCGCTCTGGGCGATCCTCACCGGGTGGGAGGCGCTCGCCTTCGCTGCGGTCGTGGCGGTGACGGTGACGGATGCCCGGGGCAGACTCACCCCGTCCGTGCGGGCCGCGCTGCTCAGCACCGCCTTCGCCGCCTCCGCCCTCGCCTACGCCACCAGCTGGGCGAGCATGGATACGTGGCAGCTGGTCACCCTCGCGGTGATCCTGGTGCTGGTCACCGCACGACTGTTCTTCGCCGGAGCGGCCCGATCGACACTGCTCGGCATCGCGGTGTCGCTGTTCGTGATCATGGGCGCCGCGGGGGCGCGGGATCTTGCGCTCCCCCTCCACCCCTCGGTGAACGCGGACCTCGTCAACGTGTTCCGGGCGACGGGGTTCGTCGGCATCCTGCTGCTCGGCGTGGTGGCGCTCCTGCGGGTGCCAGCCATTCGACCGCTCGACCGGCGGGTGGTGTTCTGGATCGCGGCGACCGTGATCACCGGCAGCACGATCGTGAGTCAGACGGCTCTTCTCACGTCTGGGCGGCGGGATGTGCCGGGGCGGCTGTTGCCCGAATACGCGACAAGCGCCGCGGTCAGTGTGTTCCTCGGGGCCGCGCTGCTGTGCTGGGCGATGGCACGCGCCCCACGGCGATTCCGCTTCGAGCGCACGATCGCCGTCGCTGCGCTGCCGCTTGCGCTGTACTGGTTCGTCGACTCGTTGGTGCGCGCGCTGGATGCTGACGCCTCGCTGCTCGCCCTGGCACCGGCCACCGCGGCGGTGATCGGCGCCGCCGCAAGTCTCGCGCTCGACGGCACCCGGCTCGCCCGGGTCTTGTCGCGCCGGGCCCTCGACGCCGGAGTCGTGCTGGTGGCGCTGGCCGCCCTCCTCGCCCCAGCGCTGGTCGATTCCGAGTCGGAGTGGGTGGCGCTGATCATCTCCGCCGTCACGGTGCTGCTGCTCGCGATCGACCGCGACGGACTGTTCGGCTCGGTCTCACCGCGGCGACACCTCGGCTGGCTCGCGCTCGCCCTGGCGAGCGCCGGCCTCTGGCTGGGTCTCGCGCAGGCCGACGTGCGCGCCGTCGAGGCATACGTGCTGCCGGTCGCCGGCGCCCTGCTGATCATCGCCGCCCTTGCCGCTCTCGCCGCGGCCACGTCGAATCCGACGCCAAGCCACGCCGCCCGCACTGCGGCAATCGCCGCCATCGCCCTCGGGGGCCTGCTGCTGGCGATAGTTCCGGAGGCGATCGTCGGAGCGTCAGGACCGATCGCGCGTCCGATCGTCGTCGGCGCGCTCAGCGCCGGGCTCCTCCTCGCGTCATCCTTCGCGCGGTGGTCGGGCCCCGCCCAGCGCTACCTCGACGCGGCGGCGATCGCCGGCGCGCTCGGGGTGATCATCGTCACCCTCACTCGGTCACTCTCGGTGCTCGCCGACGCCGGCGCGCGGCCAGCGGATGCCCGGCTCGAGGCCTGGCTCGTCCCGGGCATCGCCGCCCTCGTCATCGCCAGTGTCGGACAGGGCAGCGTCGGACAGACCCGGCCGGCCGGATCTCCGCGCGGGATCGTCGCGCAGTCGGCACTGGGGCTATCCCTGCTGGTCGTCGTCCTGCTCGAGCTGCCGGCGCTGTACCCCGACGGCGGCGGGTTCGCGCGCGCGGCGACCCTCACGGTGCTGCTCTGCGCGGCGCTCGTCGGCGCCGTCGCGGCCCCCCGCCCACCGCTGACCGTTCCCGTCGGCTGGCTCGCCTTCGCGCTGGCTACGCTCGTCGGCGCGACCGCCCTGGCAACGGGCGCATTCGGCGAGCTGGAACTGATGACGCTGCCACTGGCGGCCGCCCTGATCGCCGTCGGCGGCATCCGTCTTCACCGCTCGTCGTCGGCCCGCACCTGGCCGACGCTGGCACCGGGGGTCGCGGTGCTGCTGCTGCCTTCGCTGGTGGTCACGGCCGTTGATGCGCCGCTGTGGCGGCTGGTCGGGCTCGGTGTGGTGTCGATCGCGGTGCTCGTCGTCTCGCTGGTGCTGAGACTGCAGGCGCCGCTGCTGATCTCCGCCGTCGTGGTGCTGGTGCATGCGATCTCGACCTTCGCCCCCGGGATCGTGGCGGTGTACCAGGCGGTCGAGTGGTGGCTCTGGCTGGCGATCGGCGGCGTGATCGTGCTGGTGATCAGCATCCGGTTCGAGAGCAGCAGACGCGGCGTGAAGGCCGTGATCGGGCGCATCGCCGCCCTCCGCTGACCCTCCGCGGCGACATGCGGACGGACCGCGTCGACTGCCCCCTTAATAGGGGACTGCCGTGTCCTCACTTATGCCGACTAACCTCGGTACATCCGCTTCCCGAAGATTCGTCAGCGGTAAGCCTCTTACACCCAGGAGCACCCGATGCATTCCCTCTCCCCCGCAATCGCGCCCGCCGGCTGGTACCGCGACCCGATCGGCCTTCCCCAGGTTCGCTGGTGGAACGGCATGAGCTGGACCAACCGAATCGAAGAGATCCGCCCCGAGATCCAGCTCGCTTCGAGCAACCTGCAGCTCGTCGCGTCCTGAGTCGATCGCGGTCCGGATCGGCTCGGTAAGGGCTGCCTTGCCGCCCGTTTAGCGGAGCCTCAGCTTGCTTGCGGGCCTCGAGCGACTGCGAGAACCTATGGGTACGCAGACGCGAAAGGCGCACCCATGACTGAGATCCAGACCGTACCCACCTCCTCGATCGACCCCGACATCACCTCCGGCGTCGCGCAGTTCCTCGGCCCGGTGGTCGTGGATCTCACCGCCCTCGCTGTCGACGGCAAGCAGGCGCACTGGCACGTTCGTGGCGCGAACTTCCAGGCCATCCACCTGCTGCTCGATGAGGTCGTCGAGCACGCCCAGCATTACGCCGACACCGCCGCCGAGCGCGTCGTCGCCCTGGGGCTGCCGATCGACGCCCGCATCGGCACCGTCGCGGTGCAGACCACCACCCCGGCGCTCACCGTGGGGTTCCAGGACTCCGACGTCGTCATCGCCGAGATCATCGCGCACATCGACGCCACCATGGTCACGGTGCGCACCGCCGTGGCAGAGCTCGCCGAGCTCGACCCGGTGAGCCAGGATGTCGCCATCGAGATCGCGCGCGGTCTCGAGAAGGACCGCTGGTTCCTCTACGCGCACATCAGCGCAAAGTAGGTCTCGGCCCTAGCACCCTCCACGTTTGCCCGAATTTGCAGAGATCGACACCTCGAGATCTGCAAATTCGGGCAAACGTCGTTAATTCAGCGAGCTGTAGGTCCAGCGACCGGAGACCATCGTGGCGGTGACCGGGAACGAGCGCAGCTCGTCATCCGTCGCCGCCAGCGGGTCCGCCTCGGTCACGACCAGGTCTGCCAGCGAGCCGACCTCGACCCGAGCCCGACCATCCGTCGACGCCGCGTAGGCGATGGCCGAGGCGACGACCTGCTCGGGATGCCACGGCTCTCGCCCATCACGACTGCGAGTGACCGCCGCCGCCATCGTCACCCACGGGTCGAGCGGGGCGACCGGCGCATCGGAACCGAGCCGGAGCGTGGCCCCGGCCCGCACCAGACTCTCGAACGCGAAGGCGCGATCCGTGCGACCGGCCCAGAACAGGTCGGCGACGTCACGGTCGTCCATCGCGTGCTCTGGCTGCACGCTCGCGACCACGCCGAGCTCCGCGAAGCGGGCGAAATCCATTGCGGCGATCAACTGCGCATGTTCGATGCTCCCTCGACAGGCCGCGGCCTGGAACGCGTCCAGGGCGATCTCATTCGCGAAGTCACCGATCGCGTGCACTGCCGGAACCAGGCCGGCATCGCGCGCGCGTTCGAGCGAGGCGACCAGCGCGAGCGGCTCGTAGACGAGCTCGCCGTGATTGTGAGTTCCCGGATAGGGCGCGTGGCAGTACGCGGTGCGGGTGTTGAG
>JBEVGK010000065.1:0-13190 GCA_040511795.1 Lacisediminihabitans sp.
GTTCTCGCGACCGATGATCGTGGGGCGGAACAGCGCCCGACCGAACGGGGCGAGTGTCGCTCGCGCGAGGACTTTGAGCATCGGGCCAGTCTAGATTTGGTCGAATGCCGGAGTCGGCATATTCACTCGGCTGCGAAGCGGTCGGTTGCCTCGATGGTGGCGGTGAGGATGCCCGGCTCGTCGAAGGCGTGCCCCGCATCCGGCACCATGGTGAAGTCCGCCTCCGGCCAGGCCCGATGCAGGTCCCAGGCGGTCGTCGCGGGAGTGCAGGCGTCATAGCGGCCCTGGATGATCGCTCCGGGGATGTCGCGCAGTCGATGCGCGTCACGGATCAGCTGCCCCTCGTCGAACCACCCCTTGTTGACGAAATAGTGGTTCTCGATGCGGGCGAATGCCGTCGCGTAGCGCGGCGAGGCGAAGAAGGCGATGACATCGGGCCGCGGCAGCAGGGTCACCGTAGACGCCTCCCACGTCGACCAGGCCACGGCGGCCGGCCCGTGCACAGCGGGATCGGGATCGGTCAGCAACCGGTGGTAGGCGTCGATCAGCCCGCCCGACCGCTCCTCGACAGGCACCGGCGCCAGAAAGGACTCCCACAGGTCCGGGAACAGCTGGTCGGCCCCTTCGCCCTCGTAGAACCAGGACAGCTCGCGCGTGCGGAGGGTGAAGATGCCGCGCAGCACCAGCTCGCTCACCCGATCGGGATGCGTCTCGGCGTAGGCGAGCGCGAGGGCACTCCCCCACGAGCCGCCGAGCACCAGCCAACGCTCGATGCCGAGGTGCTCGCGCAGGCGCTCGAGGTCTGCGACCAGGTGCCAGGTCGTGTTGACGCTGAGGTCGGCGTCCGGGTCGCTGGCGTGCGGCAGGCTCTTTCCCGATCCACGCTGATCGAGCAGCACGATGCGGTACTTCTCCGGGTCGAACAGCCGACGGTGTTTCGGCCCGCTCTCCCCGCCGGGGCCGCCGTGCAGGAAGACCGCGGGCTTGCCCTGCGGGTTGCCGCTGACCTCCCAGTAGATGCTCTGGCCATCACCGACCTCGAGCATTCCGGATTCGTACGGCTCGATGGCGGGGTAGAGATCACGCATCCGACCAGCCTAGGAGAGCGTCAGGCCGCGCCGACCACCTCGAGGATCGCCTCGCCGTATTTCGCCAGCTTGTTCGCGCCGACGCCGGTCATCGTGCCGAGCACGTCGAGGCTGGCCGGGCGGCCGGATGCGATCTCGCGCAGCGTCGCGTCGTGGAAGACGACGTAGGCGGGCACGCCCTGCTCCTTGGCCTCCGCAGCACGCCACGCGCGCAGGGCATCGAACAGGCCGGTGGCCTCGGCCGGCAGGTCGGCGACCGCGGTGCGACGGGCGCGGGATGCCCGTGCCGGGCGCTCCGCCTCCCGCCGCAGCATCACGGCGCGCGAACCGCCGAGCACCGCGGCGCTCGCCTCGGTGGTGAGCAGGGTTCCGAATCCGTCGCTGTTCACCGCGAGGATGCCCTGGGCGAGCAGCTGGCGCACGACACCGCGCCACTCCTGCTCGGTGAGCTCGGTGCCGATGCCGAAGGTGCTCAGCGAGTCGTGCCGGTTCTGGGTGACCTTCGCGGTCATCCGGCCGAGCAGGATGTCGATGAGCTGACCGGCGCCATAGCGCTGATTGCGCTCGCGCTGCAGCCTGACCACGGTGGAGAGCAGCTTTTGCGCCGGGATGGTGCCGTCCCAGGCCTCGGGCGGCGAGAGGCAGGTGTCGCAGTTGCCGCAGGGGGTCGAGGTCTCTCCGAAGTAGGCGAGCAGCTGCACCCGGCGGCACTCGACGGTCTCGCAGAGTGCGAGCATGGCGTCGAGGTGCATGCCGAGTCGGCGGCGGTGCTCGGCGTCGCCCTCGGACTGGTCGATCATGCGACGCTGCTGCATCACGTCTTGCAATCCGTAGGCGAGCCACGCGGTGGACGGCAGACCGTCGCGGCCGGCGCGACCGGTCTCCTGGTAGTAACCCTCGACCGACTTGGGCAGGTCGAGGTGCATCACGAAGCGCACGTCGGGCTTGTCGATGCCCATGCCGAAGGCGATGGTGGCGACCATGACGATGCCGTCTTCGCGCAGGAAGCGGGACTGGTTCGCCGCACGCACCCGCGTGTCGAGGCCGGCATGGTACGGCAGCGCGGGGATGCCGCTCTGGCTGAGGAAGTCGGCGGTCTGCTCGACCGACTTGCGTGACAGGCAGTAGACGATTCCCGCGTCCCCGGCGTGCTCGCTGCGCAGCAGTTCGAGTAGCTGCTGCTGCGGCGCGTTCTTCGGGGCGATGCGGTACTGGATGTTCGGGCGGTCGAAGCTCGCGACGAAGTGCTTGGCGTCGGCCAGCTGTAGTCGCTTCTGGATCTCGAGGTGCGTCTGCTCTGTCGCCGTCGCGGTCAGGGCGATACGCGGCACGGTGGGCCAGCGTTCGTGCAGCATCGACAGCTGAAGGTAGTCGGGGCGGAAGTCGTGACCCCACTGCGACACACAGTGCGCCTCGTCGATGGCGAACAGCGAGATGCGCCCGCGATCGAGCAGGTCCGCCGTCGACGAGACCCGCAGCCGCTCGGGCGCCAGGTAGAGGAGGTCGAGCTCCCCCTGGAGGAAGGCGCGCTCGACGGCCTGGCGTTCACTCGAGTCCTGGGTCGAGTTGAGGAACGCCGCACGCACGCCGACGGCGGAGAGTGCATCCACCTGATCCTGCATCAGGGCGATGAGCGGCGAGATGACCACGCCGGTTCCCTCGCGCACGAGTGCGGGGATCTGGTAGCAGAGCGACTTGCCGCCACCCGTGGGCATGAGCACTAGAGCATCGCCGCCGTCGACGACCTGCTGGATGATCGCGGCTTGATCGCCACGGAATGACTCGTATCCGAACACCGTGTGCAGCGCTTCCGCCGCGCTGGCATACCTCGGCGCTGCGGCCTTCACCTCGGCGACTACCGGCGGCTCCCGGTCGGGTGGGGGTGGCGGAGCATCGAAATCGTCGGGCGGGACGAGATCATCCGGATCCCAGGCCTCGTCCACGTTCCAACTCACCCGGCGAGTCTAATCGCGACGGCCGACGCGGCAGCCGGGCTGTTGATAACCGCTACGGTGACGGGATGCTCGCAGTCGTGATCGGCGTCGTCGCCGCCCTGGTCTACGGCAGCGCCGACTTCATCGGCGGACTCGCCTCGAAGCGCATCAGCGCCATTCGGGTGACGGCGATCGGCGGCCTGTCCGGTCTCGTTCTGCTGCTCGTGCTGCTGCCATTCATCGGCGGGACCTGGCAGCCGCAGACGCTGCTGCTCGGTGCGCTGTCCGGCGTCAGCGGGGCGATCGGGGTCGCCCTGCTGTACGGGTGCCTCGCGATCGGACCGATGAGCATCCTGTCGCCGCTCACCGCGGTGGTATCGGCGATCGTGCCGGCGCTCGTCGGCGTCATCCGCGGGGAGCGCCTGAGCGCGCTCGGCTACGCGGCTATCGGCATCGCTCTTGTCGCCGTGGTGCTCGTCGGCTTCGTGCCCGAGAAGGGGGCTGTGCGCCCGTCTCTCACGGCCCTAGCGATGGCCGTTGGCGCCGGAGCCTTCATCGGCGGATTCCTCGTCATCATCGATCTGACGCCCGAGAACTCCGGCCTCGCACCGCTCATCGTCAGTCGCGCCGTCAACGCCGTCATCATGTTCGCGGCGGTCGGTGCCATCGCGCTGTTCGCGCGCAGACGAGGCGCACCCACTGCCGGTGGCTGGCGGCCGGGCCTTCGTCTCGCGATCGTCGGCGGGACGGTGGATGCCGCGGCCAACGTACTGCTGCTGCTCGGGTTACGCCTCGGCGAACTCACCATCCAGTCTGTTCTCACCGCCCTATACCCGGCCGGCACGATCATCCTCGCCGCGGTTCTGCTGCGGGAGCGCATCGCCCCGGTGCAGATCGTGGGGCTCGTGCTGGCACTGGTGGCCGCCGCGCTGCTCGCGCTCGCCTGAGCCGCCCCTCCGCCAACATGCTGAAACACGCTGAATCGTCCGCCAACAGGACGATGTCGGGAGTGTTGCACTCCTCATCCTGTTGACGGACGACGCATCAGAGCGTCAGGAGGCGTCGAGCCGGGCGATCTCCTCGGGCGTGAGCGTGACATCCGCCGCCTCGACGGAGTTGAGGATGCTCTCCGGGCGCGACGCTCCCGGAATCGGGATCACCCGCGGCGACTTCGACAGGTGCCAGGCGAGGCACACGACCTGCGGGGTCAGGCCACGCTCGTCGGCGATCTCCTTGAACGGCGCGAATCGATCGCCGAGCTTCCCCGCCGAGGAGATGCCGCCGAGCGGACTCCACGGCAGGAAGGCGATGCCGAGCTCGTCGCAGAGCTCCAGCTCCGGCTCGCTCGATCGGTAGGCGGGTGAGAACTGGTTCTGCACCGAGACGAGGCGTCCACCGAGCACCTCCTGGGCGAGACGGATCTGCTCGACGTTCGCGTTGGAGATGCCCGCCATGCGGATCTTCCCCTCGTCGAGCAGATCGCGGATGGCGCCGACCGACTCCTCATAGGGCACGTTCACGTCGGGACGGTGCAGCTGGTAGAGCCCGATCGCGTCGATACCGAGCCGCGACAGCGACGCCTCTGCCGCCTCCCGGAGGTGCTTCGGGCTGCTGTCGATGGTCCACGAACCGTCGCCGGGTCGGAGGTGGCCGCCCTTCGTGGCGACGAGCACGTTCGAGGTGTCGCCTCCGAATGACGCGATCGCCTTCGCGATCAGTGCCTCGTTGTGCCCCACCTCGTCGGCGTCGCGGTGGTAGGCGTCTGCCGTGTCGATGAGGGTGACTCCCGCCTCGAGTGCAGCGTGGATGGTGGCGATCGAGCGCGCTTCGTCGGGTCGGCCCTCGATCGACATGGGCATGCCGCCCAGTCCGATCTCTCCGACGGCGACGTCGCCGATGGTGCGTGTCTTCATTGCTTCTCTTTCGTTGGGATTGTCGATGGTGCGGGTCGTGCGTCTACCAGGCGTAGTCCTCGGGAGCCGTCTTGTGGCCGGGGAAGATCTGGTCGAGCCGGGCGAGAGCGGCAGCATCCAGAGTCACGCCGAGCGCACGGATGGCGGCATCCAGCTGCTCCTGCGTCCGCGGCCCGATGATGGGCGCGGTCACCGCGGGCTGGTGCAGCAGCCAGGCGAGGGCGACATCGCCCGGTTCCTGCCCGAGCTCCTCTGCGAAGTCCTCGTAGGCCTCGATCGCCTCGCGGTGCGTCTCGAGTGCTGCAGTCGAGCGCTCGTTGGTGCGCCGACTGCCGTCGCGCTCCTTGCGCACGACACCGCCGAGCAGGCCACCCTGCAGCGGCGACCACGGGATGATGCCGAGCCCGTTCGCCTGGGCGGCGGGGATGACCTCGAGCTCGATGTCCCGGGTCAACAGGTTGTAGATCGACTGCTCGCTGACCAGGCCCGTGTAATTGCGCTTGCGCGCCTCCTCCTGCGCGGAGGCGATGTGCCAGCCGGCGAAGTTGCTGCTGCCGTTGTACAAGACCTTCCCCTGGGCGACCGCGGTCTCCATCGCCTGCCAGATCTCATCCCAGGGGGTGTTCCGGTCGACGTGATGGAACTGGTACAGGTCGACGTAGTCGGTCTGCAGGCGTCGGAGCGAAGCATCCAGAGCCAGACGGATGTTGCGCGCCGACAGCTTGCCGTCGTTCGGCCAGTCCGTCATGTCGCCGTAGACCTTGGTGGCGAGCACCACCTTCTCCCGCCTGCCACCACCCTGCGCGAACCAGGTTCCGACGATCGTCTCGGTGCCGCCCTTGCCGACCGTGCCGCCATAGACGTTGGCGGTGTCGAAGAAGTTGATGCCCTGGTCGAGGGCGGAATCCATGATCGAGTGCGAGTCGGGCTCCGTGGTCTGCTCACCGAAATTCATGGTGCCGAGGCAGAGGCGCGAGACGGTCAGGCCGGAACGGCCGAGGTGTGTGTAGTCCATTGGCCCCAGGGTGGCCCCGAGGAGCGTGCCTGTCTAGCTCTCATCCAGAATGAGACGCTTGCCCATCGTCTCGGCCTGCTCCTGGCCGTAGGCGAGCCCGCGATAGAAGCCGATCACCCGCTTGTTGTCGGCTCGGATCATGACATGGATCTTCGGACATCCGAGCTCCGTCAACAGCCGCTCGGCCTCCGCCATGAGGGCGTGCCCGTAGCCCCTGCCCTGCTGCGCGGGGTCGACGGCGAGGTAGTAGACCGAGCCGCGGTGGCCGTCGTAGCCGACCATCGCAGTGCCGACGACCGCCCCGTCGAGCTCGCCGATGAGAAACAGCTCCGGCTGCACCGTGAGTTTGCGGCGGATGTCCGCGCGCGGATCGTTCCACGGACGCACCAGCCCCGCCGCGGTCCACAGCGCCACCACGGCATCGGTATCGGACTCGTGGAACGGGCGGATGAGCATCCGTCCACTGTATGCCCGGCCCGGCACGCTCACTTCTGCGCCCGGTAGACCTCCTGCTCGCAGATCGGCTGGTATTTCTGGCCGAGCACGTTCGACTGCACGTCATGGGTCGGACCGCCGAATACCTCGCCGACGATCGGGTTGGCGGGATCGTTGTAGAGCTCGACGTATTTCACGCCCTTGCCGCGCAGGCAGTCCATCACCTTCTCGGCGAAGTCCAGCGCCAGCGGATTCGTGCGGTCTTTCTCCCAGGCCGGCAACGGTTTGATCGGAGCACAGGCCGTGAGGGCATCGTCGGGGATGGCGGCGCCGGGCCCGATATTGCCGTGGGCGTTCTCGTCGAGTCCGGAGACATCGTGCTGCGCCATGCACGCGTCATACTCGGCGTACAGCACCGTGAGGTCTGACGCATTCATGTCGAGGCGTTCGCGTGGGCGTGCGTCGTCTGGAGCACCCGGGGCGTCTGGCACCCGTGAGGGTGGGGCCGTCTGCAGGGTCGCGACCTCGGGGTCGGGTGTCGAGCTCGAGCACCCGACGAGCAGGAGGGCGACGGTGACCGCGACGGTCACGGCGGCGACAGTGGTGCGGGGCGACATGTGGTTCCTTTCGTGGAGTGCCGGTGGTCAGGCGGAGGCGAGCGCCTCGGTCGGCGTGAGTCGTGCTGCACGGATCGACGGATTGAGTCCCGCAAGCACACCGACGACGAGCGCGCCGCCGATGCCGAGCAGTACCGCACCACCGGGGATCACCGGCGGCCAGCCCTGAAAAGTGGCGTAGCCGACGGTGCCGAGGATGCCGATCACCGTTCCTGCAGCTCCGCCCATGCCGGAGAGCAGCACGGCTTCGGTGAGAAACTGGCCGCGGATCTGACCGCGGGTGGCTCCGAGGGCGCGGCGCAATCCGATCTCGCCCCGACGCTCGAGCACGGAGATGAACATGGTGTTGGCGATGCCCACCCCGCCCACGAGCAGGGCGACTCCGGCAAGCCCGAGGAAGAGTCCTGCGAAGTTTCCCTCCGTGGCACGTTTGGCAGCGAGCGCCTGCGACGGCTGACTCACCTGCACCAGGCCGGGTGCGGCGGGGTTGAGCGCCGCGGGAAGAACGGCGCGCACGTCTTCGATCGCATCCTCCCGCGCCTTCACATAGACCACCGTGGGGCTGCCGTCGAAGCCGAGGGTGGTCTTCGCCGCCTCCCAGCCGACGAGCACCGACCGCTCGATGTCCTGCGCGAGCGGCATCGGGGCGAGGATGCCGACCACGCTGAACCAGGTGCCCCCCAGGTACACCAGTGGTGCCGGCCGCCCGGCGGCGATGCTATCGACCCCGAGTCGGGCGGCGGCGACGGACCCGAGCACGACCGTGGGAAATCGCGACTCGGCGAGAGTGAAGAAGTGTCCGGAGGCGACGCGGCCGTTGATCGTCGACAGCAGTCCGGGGCTGGTCGCGAGCACGGTGAGACCGCCCCCGTCGAGCGGGTCGACCAGGTCGGTGCGGCGCACGGTGCTGTGCGTGTTGGCGACGACGGAAGCCTCGATGACCGGCCCGATGCGCGCGGCCATGCCCCGGGCATCCGTCGGCAGCGTCACCGGGTGATTCGGCTGCGCGACCGGGTCTGCGCGCAGGATGTTGGTGCCCAGGGCCGTGAGCTGGTCGAGCAGCGCCGCCTGGCTCGACGCGGGAATTGCGGTGACGATGATCATGGTGGCGATGCCGAGCGAGATGCCCAGCGCGGAGAGCCCTGCCCGCAGCGCACGGGTGCTGACCCCGAGAAAGCCGAGACGCAGGATGTCGCCCAGGCCGAGTCGCACCGGCTCGCTGGCCGCGTCGATGGCGATCACGCCGGTCTCCCCATGCTGTCGTGAAGAGTGCTGTCGTGAAGAGTGCTGTCGTGAACAGTGCCGTCGCGGGAGGCGCTGTCGTGCTGGATGGCGCCGTCGCGGATCTCCACCCGCCGTGGCAGGTGATCGGCGATGTCCCGGTCGTGGGTGATGATCGCGATTGTCGTTCCGTCGCGGTTGAGGTCGAGCAGCAGCTGCAGCACCGCCGCACCGTTGGCGCTGTCGAGGGCACCCGTCGGCTCGTCGGCGAGCACGAGAGCCGGCGCGTTCACCACCGCGCGGGCAATCGCCACGCGCTGACGTTCACCGCCGGAAAGCTGCTGGGGCAGGTGCTCGATTCGATGCGCGAGCCCGACGCGGTCGAGGGCCTCCAGGGCGAGAGCACGGTGGCGGCGGCGCGGCACGCCGGCATAGAGCAGCCCGGTGGCGACGTTGTCGGCGGCGCTGAGTCCGTCGGTGAGGTGGAACTGCTGGAAGACGAAGCCGAGCAGTCGGCCGCGCAGGGCCGAGAGTCTGCGGTCGCTGAGGCCGCCGACGTCCATGCCGCCGATGCGGACCGAGCCCGTGCTGGCCGCGTCGAGCGTGCCCATGATGTTGAGCAGGGTCGACTTGCCCGAGCCCGACGGGCCGACGATAGCGAGCAGCTCCCCCTCGCTGACAGTGAGTGAGACGTCGCGCAGTGCGGCGACACCCCGGTCGTAGAGCTTGCTCACGTGGTCGAGTTCGAGAACTGCGCCGCTCACGTTCACTGCGCCATTCAGGTTCACTGCGCGGTCACCACCGTCATGCCGTCGGTGATGCCCGGGCCACTGACCTCGACGAGGGAGCGCGAGAACATGCCGGTGGTCACCGCGACAAGGCGCCCGTCTCGGCGCTGCACCGCGTACCCGCCCTCGGCGAGCGCCACCAGAGCTCCGACCGGCACTGTAAGTACGTCGGGATGACTCCGGGTGACCACCTCCACCTCCACGGTGGCGTAGTCGAGCGCCGCCACGGCGGCCGGGTCGTCCGGGGTGATCGTCACGGCGAGCGTCGGCGGCTCGTCGCTGGCGGAGTCCTTCCCGTCGCCGCCCGCGGCCACGCTGCCGATGGTCGCGATCGTTCCCGGAATCCGTGAGTCGTCCGGCAAGGCGATCGTGACCGCCCCGCCGACCTTCACCGGCGAGAGCTCCGTGGCCTTCACCGGCACCATCACGACCTTCGCGGTGGAGGTCACCGTGAGCACGTCGCGCGCTACCGCGTCGCCGAGCCTGGCCAGCACGGTGTTCACCCGCGAATCCGCACCGAGCACCACGACCTGGCCGACGCCGAGCGTTCCGGTCGGGTCGAGACCGGCTGAGCGCTGCCAGCGGGTGAGCTGCGCGGATGCCCGGGTCGTCCAGACAGCCCGTGCCGGGTCGGCCGTCGGGATGCCGGTGGGGAACCCGAGAGCGTTCAGATTCTCGGCGACGACCTGGACATCCGCGCCCTTCAGCCCTGGCTTACCGAGAGTTCGAAACAGCGGGGTCGTCCCGACAAACACGGGCACCGGCACGTCATCGACGCGATACAGCACGGTGCCCCGACCCACGACGTCGCCCACCGCGGGAAGCCGAGTGAGAGTGCCCGCGCCCGCGCCGGTTATCGTGCTCGCCGAACCGAAACCGAGCGTGCCCGAGAGCGTCTGGCTGTCGGTCAGGTCTGTGGTGGCCACCTTCACCGTGCTGAGGGCGACGGGTGTGTCAGCGGTGACCCTGCTGCCGGGGTGCCAGACGATCGCGGTCGTCACTGCACCGACGGCGAGCAGACCCACGACGATGACACCGGTCAGCACGATCGCACGACGATGGCGGGAGGGTTTCTCGTTCATGCCGACAACGCTGGCAACCGGATGTCAGAAACCTGTCAGGGCTTCATGGTCGTCCTGTGGTCCACGCCTGGGCACAGCGGCACCGACCTAGGATCGACCCCATGCCCGCTCACATCCTGGTCGCCGAGGACGATGCGAAGCAGGCCGAGCTCATCCGCCGGTATCTGGAGCACGACCACCACACGGTGACCGTCGTCGGTGACGGGCGACGGGCGATCGACGACGCCCGCCGCATCCGTCCCGACCTGCTGGTGCTCGACATCATGCTCCCGCAGGTCGACGGTCTGGATGTCGCGCGCATCCTGCGTGCGGAATCCACGCTGCCCATCCTCATGCTCACCGCTCGCTCCACCGAAGACGACCTGTTGCTCGGTCTCGATCTGGGGGCGGATGACTACATGACCAAGCCGTTCAGCCCGCGCGAATTGGCGGCACGGGTGCGGACGCTGCTGCGGCGCACGGTGGCGACCCCGGCATCCGTCGATCCCGTGCTCCGCGTGGGGCCGCTGCGCATCGACTCGGTGCGACATCGCGTCGAGGTGGACGGCGCACCGGTCACGGTGACCCCCGGCGAGTTCCGGCTGCTCGAGGCGCTGGCTCTCGAACCCGGTCGCGTGTTCAGCCGCGAACAGCTGCTCGAGCAGCTGCACGGGTTCGACCGCTACATCACCGGGCGCACGATCGACGTGCACGTGATGAACCTGCGCAAGAAGATCGAGCCGACCCCGCGGCAGCCACGGCACCTGGTCACGGTCTACGGGGTCGGCTACACGCTGACCGACGAGGCGCCGGTCGATGCGCCGTAGCCTCGCCGTCCGGATGCTGGCGGTCTCGGTGCTCGTCGCCGTGGCATCGATCGCGGCCACCGCCTGGCTCGCCGCGCTGACCGCCTCCGGTGGAATCCGCCAGCAGGAGAGCCAGTCCCTGGCCGACGACACCCGCATCTACACGACCCTCCTCGACTACGGCGCGACACACCCGGACTGGACCGGCGTGCACGGCACGATCACAGCGCTCGAGAAGCGCACCGGCCGCAGCATCGATCTGCAGACCACGGCCGCCCCCTCGTCGGGGCAGCGCCCATCGGCGGTGATCGATCCGCTCGCGGTCGACCCGGTCATCCTGCCCGACGCCCCCGCCGACAGAATCGCTCCGGATGCCATCGGCCCGTACCACCTGACCGCCGCAGAACGTTCCGCGCTCGACGGCATCGCAGACCGTGTGCTCGCCTGCCTGAACCAGGGCACGGTGACCGCCACGCTGCGCACCCTCCCGAGCGGCAGGCCGGCGGTGACCACCCCCTTCGCCGACGACTACTCCCGCTGCGGAGGTTCCCAGCTCGACGAACCGACCCCGACCGAGGCGACCGCGCTCGCCGCGCTCGACTCTCTCGTGAACGAGTGCCTTGCACGGGAGGGCATCGCGCCGGTGTCGGTGAACGTGGGCTTCACCTGGTCGCCGACCGTCGCCCAGGTCGCCGGAGCCGAGCCCGCGCAGACGGTGCGAGACTGCATCGCGGTGAGCCGCAAAACCCAGCTCGCACCATACGTCGCCTCGTCGGCCGTGCTCTTCGTGTCCTCCGAAAGCGGAGCGGCAGCGACCACCTTCGACCTCTCGCGGGGCAATCAGTTGCGCATCGCGGCGGGAGCCGCAGCGGTGCTGCTGCTGACGATCCTGGTAACGGTGATCGCCAGCACGCGCCTCACCCGACCGCTGCGTGCGCTCACCACCGCCGCGCAGACGATGGCACGCGGCGAGACCGGCACTCGGGTGGAGGTGCGCGGCTCCGACGAGATCGCGCGCCTCGGTACCGCCTTCAACGAGATGTCTGCCGCCCGCGACGCGATGGAGCAGCAGCGCAGGGCGATGACCAGCGACATCGCGCACGAGCTGCGCACGCCGCTCAGCAACATCCGCGGCTGGCTGGAGGCGGCACGCGACGGCATGGTCACCGGCGATGCGGCCCTGGCCGGCTCCCTGCTCGAGGAGGCGATGCTGCTGCAGCACATCATCGACGACCTCCAAGACCTCGCCATGGCCGATGCCGGTCGCCTGCGGCTCAATCGCCAGCCGCTGCCGGTCACCGAGGTGCTGGGCCAGGTGGTAGCCGCGCACACTGCGCTCGCGGAGGGCGACGACATCCGTCTCGCCGTATCGGTCGACGGCGACCCGGTGACGGATGCCGACCCGCTCAGGCTGCGGCAGATCCTCGACAATCTCGTGCGCAACGCGCTGCGCTACACCCCGGCCGGCGGGACGGTGACGGTGCGCGCCGGATCGCACACCGACTCGGTGGTCATCGAGGTGGCCGACACCGGAATCGGCATCGATCCGGATGACCTTCCGCACGTCTTCGACCGGTTCTGGCGCGCGGAGAAGTCCCGCAACCGCGAGACCGGCGGCAGCGGGCTGGGGCTCTCCATCGTGCGACGCCTGGTGGAGGCGCACGGCGGAGCCATCTCGGTGACGAGCTCGCCTGGCATCGGCTCGGTCTTTCGCGTGACCCTGCCCGCAGGCTGACGCCACCTGCGTCGAGCTGCCCGAGATGGCTGTCATTTCTGCCGTCGGAGCAGCCATCATGGGCAGTTCGGCGACGCTAGGATCGGAGGATGCCTCATGACGACGCCGCGGTCCGCTGGCGGAAGTGGGATGGCACCCAGCACTGGACCTCCGACATCGTGTTGCTCGGGGAGGATGAGTACGGCGTGTGGCTCGGGCGCCAGGTGGGCGGCCTGCAGTCCCGGCCCGGAGCGAGCTATATCGCCACAACCGACTCCGCGGTGCTGGTCCCCCACGTCGGTGATTGGGTGGCGACATTCATTCCGGATGGACACCCCGACCGCGTTCGCATCTACGTCGATATCGCCGCGGACGTGCGGTGGGACCGCGAGTCTCGAACCCTGATGGCGATCGATATGGATCTGGACGTCATCCGCACGGACGACGAACGTGGCGTGTGGATCGACGACGAGGACGAGTTCGACGAGCACCGGGTTGCGATGGGGTACCCCGATGACGTTGCCGCGGCGACGGCGGAAGAGGTCCGGCGGCTCGTGCTCGCCGGCCACGCTCCGTTCGACGGCCGAGCCGAGGCCTG
>JBEVGK010000066.1:0-4998 GCA_040511795.1 Lacisediminihabitans sp.
CGCGATGTACGGGCTGGTCGATAGGGGCGACCGCTACGTCGCGAACGTCACCGCCTCCTGGGCGACCCTCGGGATGACCGGCCCGCACGCCATCGTCTCCGAACTCGATCTCGGCTCGCCCCGCGACTCCCACCTGCGGACCGTGACCGATCTCACGCCGCGCGCGGAGGGGGCGCCCCTGCTCGCGCCGACGTGGCGCTGGATGCTGAGCCAGGTGCGGTGACCGCTGGACGGATGCATAGGGTTCTCCCAGTGCACGCCCACGTCAACCCGCAGAACTCGATCTGACTGCTGAGTAGGCTGTGGGAATGTCGGCACCCGAAGGCCTCTTCGCCCTGATCGAGCGGCGGGCCTCCTCGTCGCCCGCGTCGCGCTACCTCGAGGATGCGCGCTCCGATCGGTGGATCGACTACGCCTCGCTCGGTGCCGCGGCATCGGCCTGGGCCGCCGAGTTCACCGATCGCGGGATCGCGCGGGGCGGTTCGATCATCGTCGATATCGCCGACCCACTCGACTTCGCCCTGGTGCACCTCGCTGTCGTGGCATCGGGTCGACGCTCGGTGCCGATCAACCCCGACCTGACGACGGCAGAGCTGCGGCGCATCTCCGAGCTGGTCGGAGGTGCGGACCTGGTGGTCAGCGACCGCGACGATCGAGGCGGCCTGGGGGTAGCTGTGCTTCCGCCCGTCACCCCCGATCGCGAGGGTGGGGTGTCGGGCGGAGCCGGCTCGGTCCTGCTCTTCACCTCCGGGTCCACGGGAACCCCGAAGGGGGTCGAGCTCAGCGAGCGGCAACTGCTGTTCGTGGCGCGCGCCATCGCCGACCACAACCGGCTCACCGCGGAGGATCGCGGCTACAACCCGCTCCCGCTGTTCCACGTCAACGCCGAGGTGGTCGGATTGCTCTCCACGCTGGCCGCCGGGGCGACCCTGGTGCTCGATCGCCGGTTCCACCGCACCGGGTTCTGGGAGCTGCTCACCGAACGCCGCATCACCTGGCTGAACGCGGTGCCGGCGATGCTGGCGGTGCTCGCGCGCGGCGGCGAATTCGCCGTGCCGGACTCGCTGCGCTTCGTGCGGTCGGCATCCGCCCCGTTGCCCGATGCGGTACGTGCCTCCCTCGGCGATGTTCCGATGGTGGTGAGCTACGGGATGACCGAGGGCGCGAGCCAGATCACCGCGACCCCGCTCGATGCCCCGCTGCGCGACGGGTCCGTGGGCGTTCCCGTCGGCAGTGAGATTCAGGCGCGCGGCGAGGACGGGTCGGTGCTGCCGGTCGGCGAGGTAGGCGCGTTCTGGATCCGCGGGCCCGGGATCGTCACCGGCTACTTCGAGGGTCGGGCGAGCGAACGCTTCGACACCGACGGCTGGCTGAGCACCGGCGACCTCGGCTACCTCGACGCCGACGGCTACGTCTACCTCGTCGGGCGATCCGACGACGTGATCAACCGCGGTGGTGAAAAGGTCTACCCCGCCGAGGTCGAGGAGGTGCTGCTGGGCGACGAACGGGTGCGCGAGGCGGTGGTGGTCGGCAAGCCCGACCCGATCCTGCACCAGGTGCCGGTGGCCTTCGTCATCCCGACCGCCGAGCTGAGCGCCGATGCCGCGCTCGCGCTGGTGGGGGAGCTGTTCGAACGGGCCGAGCGAGAACTGCCCCGATTCAAGCGACCGATCGACATCACCGTGGTCGCCGACGTGCCACGCGCACCCACGGGCAAGGTGCAGCGCAGTCGGGTGCGCGAGCTGGTGGAACAGGAGTGACCGCGGCGACACCAGCCCCGCAGACATCCGCCCCTCGCGTGCGCGCGCCGCACCTCTACGAGATCGATGTCGTGCGCATCCTCACCTTCGCGTGCGTGATCGCGGTGCACACGACCAGCCACACGGTGGCGACGGATGACGTCGGGCTCTACGCATTTCTCGGACTCGTGCACTTCACGCGCGAGGTCTTCTTCGCGCTCTCCGGGTTCGTGCTCGTCTACAGCTACCTCAGCAAGCCGGTGCCGATGACGAAGTTCTGGCCGCGCCGCTTCCTTCTCGTCGGGGTGCCGTACGTGGTCTGGTCGGCGATCTACTTCGTCTCGGCGAACCTGTATCACCCGGTCGGCACACCGCTGGAGATGCTCGGGCGCTTCGGTATCAAACTGCTCACCGGCACGGCCTGGTACCACCTGTACTTCTTGCTGGTGACGATGCAGGTCTATCTGCTGGTGCCGGCGATCGTCTGGCTGATCAGGAAGACGCGTGGGCATCATTTCGCGCTGCTGGCCGTGGCGGGCGTATTCCAGCTGGCGCTCACCGCGGTCTATGCCTATGTGCCCGACCTGCCCGAGTGGCTGGACAAGAATGCGAAGGCCTACTTCTTCAGCTACCTGTTCTTCATCCTGCTCGGCGCGGTAGCCGCAGATCACGCGCAACAGATGCTCGCCTGGGTGCGCGGCCACCGCGGACTGATCGGGTGGCTGACCCTGGCGACCGGCGTGGTGACGCTCGGGGTCTTCGCGTTTCAGCACCTGGTGCTCGGGTTCAGCCTGTATCGGTCCGGCACGCCGTTGCAGCCGATTCTGATGGTCTGGTCGGTGGCGGTCGGGCTCGGGTTCCTGGCGATCGGGAGCTGGTGGGCGGAGCGCAGACGCCCGGGCTCTGTGGTCGCGCGCGGAGTCGACGTCGCCTCGGACCGCTCGTTCGGCATCTTCCTGTCACACCCGCTCGTGCTGTGGATCCTGCTCTGGGTCGGAGGCGACTGGGTGCCCGATCACGTGGCGAAACCGTGGTTGACGCTGGTCGCCTACGTGGTCGTGCTGGTCGGCGCGATCGCGATCACCGAGCTGGCTCGCCGCTCGCCGGTGAGCCTGCCGCTCACCGGACGCCCCTGGATCTACAGGCGCACGAAGCCGCGCGCGGGTATGGTCTCGCCCGGCGCGGGCGGCCCGCCGCCCGACTGAGCGCGCGGCGAGGTCTCTTGCCCCTCCGGCGTGAACCGCGCGCCCCGTTGTTATCCGCGCGGGGGTTACAACCGGCGCGGAGATAACAAACGGGCGCGGAGACACCCACCGCGGGACGCACCCGCGGCCCGGCACTACCCGGCACTACCCCGTGATCCCGGGGATGGGGGAGCCGATGGGGTCGACGCGCTGCGGCTTCATCACCCCGGCCAGCACCGTCGCGGCGACCAGGATCGCGATGGAGATGGCGAACGGCACGACGAAGTTCCCCGTGATGTCGACGAGGCCGCCGACCACGATGGGGGAGAGGATGCCGGCGACACCGAAGCCGGTGTTCATCATTCCGCTGGCCGTTCCCGACCAGGTCGGGGCGACATCCATCGGGATCGACCAGAGCTGCGCGTTGGTCAGCTCGAGGAAGAAGAACGAGCAGGCCAGGGCGACGATCGCCAGGGTCAGCGGCGGCGAGAACACCAGCGGCACCAGGCAGACCGCGGAGCCGATGAACCCGATCAACAGCAGGGTGCGACGGGCGCTGCGGGCGTTGCCGGTCTTGCGCAGCAGGCGATCGCTCAGTACCCCGCCCAGGGTGTCTCCGATGACACCGCCGGCCAGGATCAGCGAGGTGAGCAGACCGTACTTGCTGATGTCCTGCTGATAGACGGTGGCGAGCAGGGTCGGGATCCAGGTGAAGAACACCCAGGCCACCCAGCCGTAGCCGAAGTCGACGAGGGTCACGGGCAGGATGGTGCGGATCAGGCGCTTCCACGGCACGGGCGGACGATCGGCCGCCTTGGGGATCGCGGGAACCTCCGAGAGCTCCTGCGCAGTCATCCCCTTCATGTCCTTCGGCCGGTCGCGGAACATGATGAACCAGACGATCGCCCAGGCCATGCTGAGCACCCCGACGATGAAGAAGGATTCGCGCCAACCCGACCAGATGATGAGGAAGGCGACGACGGTGGGGGCGGCGAAGGTGCCGAGGCGGGATGCGGAGTGCACGATGCCCTGGACGAAACCGTTGCGGTCGGGCGGCATCCACCTGCTCATCGCCTGGGTGGCCGTGGGGAAGGTGGCAGATTCACTGAACCCGAGGATGGCGCGGGCGATGAGCAACGTGACGAGCCCGACCGCCAGGCCGGTGAAGAAGGTGGAGAGGCCCCAGAGGAGGCCGAGGATGAGAAGTCCCCGGCGCGGACCGATCTTCTCTCCGATCCAGCCGCCGAAGATCTGCAGGGTGGCGTAGAAGAAGGCGAAGACCGAGGCGGTGAGGCCGAACTCGGCCTTGGTGAGGTCGAACTCCTTGATGATCGACGGGCCCGCGGCCGAGATGTTGGTGCGGTCGAAGTAGGCGATGAAATACATCACGCAGAGCAGCACGAGCACGCGCCCGCGTCGGCGGTGGAACAAGATCGGCGTCGCGGCTGTGCGCGGGGCGGTGTCGGTCGTGGCCATGGAGCGCTCGTTTCTCCGAGGGGACGGATGGGCGTACTCGAGGTGACGCTACGGAGAATCCCTATGGAACAGCTATGTGTGCCCATGGAACACCCGAAAGCGGGTGCAGGCAATCCCGGCCGCGCGTCAGGCGAGAAGGGCGGGCGCGACGATGAGTGCCGTCGGCACCGCGAGCAGCGCCACGCTGCAGGCCAACGCGACGGCGCGGGCTCCGGCGCCGAGCGGCCGCCCCGGCGTGATGAGTCGGGTGAGGCGGCGTTCGGCAGAGACGCCGTCGGCCGCGAGGGCGCGAGCCGCGGCATCCGCCCCGCTGTCGAGACTGGAGACGGCCGCCACGTCTGATGCCGAGGCGACGAGGGCGATGGATGCGGCGAGCGCCTCGTCCGGAACCTGCTGGCGAGCACGGTCGTCGGCCAACATCTCGACCAGCACGGTCACCGCGTCGAGCGCTCGCGTCGCGATGGGGAACCAGGGGAGTGATCCGCGCCAGGCGCGGAACGCGACGAGAAGCAGGTGGTGGCGCTGCGTGGCGTGCGCGAGCTCGTGCGCGATAGATCGGAAGAGCACACGTCTGAACTCCAGTCACTTGTGCAGCTATC
>JBEVGK010000067.1:0-3414 GCA_040511795.1 Lacisediminihabitans sp.
CGCACTACTACGAGGGACATGGCGTACGCCGCGTCGTGCACTCGGTGCGCACCGCCGCCGCCACGGGGGCGAAGACCATGATCCTCACCAACGGCGCCGGCGGCATCCGCGAGACCTGGAAACCCGGCACCCCGGTGCTGATCAGCGACCACATCAATCTCACTGCCGACTCGCCGCTCGAGGGCGCGACCTTCATCGACCTCACCGACCTCTACTCGGCCCGCCTGCGCGCCATCGCCAAGTCGGTGAGCCCGGATCTCGATGAGGGCGTGTACGTGCAGTTTCGCGGGCCCCACTACGAGACGCCGGCCGAGGTGCAGATGGCGAAGACCATCGGCGGCCACATCGTGGGCATGTCGACAGCCCTCGAGGCCATCGCCGCCCGTCAGGCGGGCATGGAGGTGCTCGGACTCTCACTGATCACCAATCTCGCTGCGGGAATTCAGAAGACCCCATTGAGCCACGCCGAGGTGCTCGAGGCCGGCCGCGAGGCCGAACCGGTGATCGGTGCGCTTCTCGCCCGCATTGTGGAGGAGTTGAAGTGACCCTGCTCGAGGTCGCGACGGCCTGGCGCGACCAGGATCCCGACGATGAGACCCGCGCCGAGCTCGACGCGCTGATCACGGATGCCGCGGCCGGCGACGAGGACGCCGTCGCCGACCTGCACGACCGCTTCGACACCCGGCTCGAGTTCGGCACCGCGGGACTCCGCGGCCGCATCGAGGCGGGATCGAACCGGATGAACCGCGTGCTGGTGGCCCAGGCTGCCGCGGGACTCGCCGCCTTCCTGCTGGCGCGGGGAGAGCATCCGTCGATCGTCATCGGCTACGACGGGCGCAAGAACTCGAAGGTGTTCGCCACCGACACGGCCGAGCTGATGGCCGGCGCCGGTGTTCGCGCCATCATCCTGCCACGCGAGCTGCCGACCCCGGTGCTCGCCTTTGCCGTGCGACAGCTCGGAGTGAGCGCCGGCGTGATGGTCACGGCGAGCCACAACCCGCCCCAGGACAACGGCTACAAGGTCTACCTCGGCGACGACGACGAGGGCTCGCAGATCGTTCCGCCGTCGGACGGCGAGATCGCCGCGGAGATCCTGCGCGTGGCCGCCACGGCCAACGTCCTCGAGCTGCCGCGATCGCCGAAGTACGAGACTGCGGACGAGGAGGTCGTCGACGAGTATGTGCGTCGCACCGCCGCGCTCGCGACCGGTTCGCCGGTGCTGCGCTACGTCTACACTCCGCTGCACGGCGTCGGATGGGAGACCGCACACCGCGTCTTCCGGGCCGCGGGTTTCGCCGAACCGATCATCGTGCGGCAGCAGGTCGAGCCGGATGCGGCGTTCCCCACCGTCGCCTTCCCCAATCCGGAGGAGCCCGGCGCCATGGACCTCGCGTTCGCCCTCGGCACCGCGGAGAATGCCGACCTGGTGATCGCCAACGACCCCGATGCCGACCGACTCGCGATCGGTGTGCCGGCGGCGCACGGCTGGGAGCGCCTCAGCGGCAATGAGGTCGGCGCGCTGCTCGGCTGGCGGGCCGCGGAACGCCTCGCCGCGTCCGACGGACCCGGCGCCGGTGTGCTCGCCGCCTCGATCGTGAGCAGCCCGGCCCTCGCCGCCGTCGCCGCCCACTACGGCCTCACCTACGCCGACACGCTCACCGGGTTCAAGTGGGTCTCCCGCGTGCCTGACCTGTCGTTCGGCTACGAGGAGGCGCTCGGCTATCTGGTCGACCCGGGCAAGATCCGCGACAAGGACGGCATCTCGGCCGCCGTCGACTTCCTCGCCCTTGCCACCGAGCTGCGCGCCACCGGCAGCAGCCTGCGCGAGCACCGCCTGGCCTTCGCCGACACCTTCGGCGGCTTCGCCTCCGGCCAGGTCTCGATCCGCGTCTCCGACCTCGCCCAGATCCGGCAGATCATGCAGCGGTTGCGCGCCGACCTGCCAGAGGCGATCGGCGAGACGCCGGTGTCGCGGGTCGACGATTTCGCCGACGGTTTCGAGCAGTTCCCGGCCGGCGACATCCTGCGCTTCTGGCTCGCGGACGGCTCGCGCGTCATCGTGCGCCCGAGCGGCACCGAGCCCAAGGTGAAGGTCTACCTCGATGCCTCGAGTAGCGACGGGACCGCGGATGCCCGGCTCGCCGCCGCGCAGGCGAAGGTCGTCGCGCTCGAGGCCGCGATGCGCGAACTGCTCGCCTGACCTCGAATCCCCACGTTTGCCCGAATATGCAGCAAACGGGAGCCCCAAACCTGCACATTCGGGCAAACGTGGATCTGGACTAGCCGAGGGCCTCGTCGAGCTTGCGCGCGAGCTCGTCGGTGTCGAAGTAGTTCTCGATCACGATCACGTCGGCGAAGGTCGTACCGATGGCCTCCACGAACTCGGGCGAGGTGAGGATGATCTGGGCGTCGGAGGCCGTGGTCGTCAGCGACGCGATGTCGGCGGCCGTGACATCCGCTTCCAGTCCGAGCCGGGCGAGCACGCGCTCTGCGTTGACCTTGAGGATCCCGGAGCTGCCGATGCCCGCCCCGCAGATGGCGACGATCTTCACTGCTGATCCTTCCTGTCGGCGGGGGCTCCCATGATCGCCAGCACCTCGGCGGCCGAGGTGGCGGCGGCCAGACGCTCGATCGCGTCGGAGTCGTTGAATACATTGGCGAGCGCGGCGATCGAGGCGAGGTGCCCGGCCGGTGTCTCGATGGCGAGGCCGAGCACAACGCGCACCGGGTCGTTGTGCGGATGTCCGAACGCCACCGGGGTGGCGAGCGTCACGACCGCGAGACCGTCCGCCAGCACCTCGGGCCCGGGACGCGCGTGAGCGAGCGCCAACCCCGGGGCGATCACGACGTACGGCCCATGCTCGTCGATCATCCGCACCATTTCGTCGGCGTAGCCCGGCTTCGCGGCTCCCGCGGCGGTCAGCGCCTGCCCGGCGAGGCGCACCGCGGTCTGCCAGTCGGCGGGCTCCGCGCCCAGGATGATGCCGTCGTCGGAGATCGGGGGTACCGGCACAGTCAGGCCCTCTCGAAGCCGTCGACGATGAGCTCGACGAGCTCCTCCCGATCCTCGAGCGGCAGGAAGCTGGCCGCCGCCGCGTTCAACTGGAAGTTCTCGAGGTCACCGAGGTCGTAGTCGAACGTCTCCGCCAGCACGGACAGCTCGCGGCTGAGGGTGGTGGCGCTCATCAGCCGGTTGTCGGTGTTGACCGTGACGCGGAACCCGAGCTGGTAGAGCAGATCGAAGGGGTGGTCGATCAGCTCGTCACCCCACTGCGCGATGGCCTTGGTGTCGAGGTTGGAGGTCGGGCTGAGCTCCAGCGCGATCTCGCGATCCTTCACCCACTGCGAGAGGCGACCGAGGGCGACGTAGGTGCTCTCGGCATCCTCCCGGTCGACGACGATGTCCTCGGCGAT
>JBEVGK010000068.1:0-4466 GCA_040511795.1 Lacisediminihabitans sp.
GGCCAAGACTAATCGTGGTCTCCTGAAGGCCCGGTGACGCCCAGGTTGGCTCAACTAGACTTGTGGGGTGGCCAAGGCAGATCTGAGCAAGCAACCCGGCGAGGTAGCGGCGATGTTCGATGGGGTCGCGAAACACTACGACCGTACGAACGGCGTCCTGTCGATGGGTAACTCCCCGATCTGGCGGGCCGCCACCGTGCGTGCCGTGGCGCCGAAGCCGGGCGAGAAGATCCTCGACATCGCGGCCGGCACCGGCACCAGTGCCGCAGCCCTGGCCAAGTCGGGCGCAGATGTCACCGCCGCCGACTTCTCCCCGGGCATGATCGAGGTCGGTCGGCGCCGTCATCCGAAGCTCACGTTCGTGCAGGCGGACGCCATGGCGCTTCCCTTCGACGACAACAGCTTCGATGCGGTGACCATCTCCTTCGGTCTGCGCAACATCGAAGACCCGAAGAAGGCGCTCAGCGAGATGTTCCGCGTGATGAAGCCGGGCGGCCGCCTGGTGATCTGCGAATTCTCGAAGCCCTCGCGCGCGATCTTCCGCGCCGGATACACCGCGTACATGCGGTTCGTGATGCCGCGCATCGTCGGTGCGACGAGCTCCAACCCCGAGGCGTACACCTACCTCGCCGACTCGATCCGCGATTGGCCCGACCAGCAGACCCTGAGCCAGTGGATCCGCGGCGCCGGGTTCACTCGCGTCGCCTACCGCAACCTCACCTTCGGAATCGTCGCCCTGCACCGGGGCCACAAGCCGCTGAAGGCCGCGGTCAAACGCACTCGCAAACCGAAAGAGACGACACCACAGTGACCCCGAGCGTGCCCGTCGCCCGCCGCAGCAGCCTCAGCTCTGCACTCGGACTCGGCGAGAAGCTCTTCTCGTCGGCGAGCGAGCGGCGCTTCGCGACCGCCATCGAGACCGGTCTCGACGCCGTCGAGGAGGGGCTCTCGCACGAGATGTCCTTCGCCGACAATCTCGCGGATGTCACCAGCCGCTACCTGCTCGATGCCGGCGGCAAGCGCGTGCGCCCGACGCTCACCCTGCTCACCGCCCAGCTCGGCGAGGGCAACAGCCCCTCGGTGATCGCGGCTGCGGAGGCGGTGGAGATCACCCACCTCGCCTCGCTGTACCACGACGACGTCATGGACGAAGCGAACATGCGCCGCGGGGTTCCGACCGCACAGGTGGTCTGGGGCAATTCGGTGGCGATCCTCACCGGCGATCTGCTGTTCGCCCGGGCGAGCAAGCTGGTGGCGAGCCTCGGCGAGGCGGCCATCACCCTGCAGGCAGACACCTTCGAGCGGCTCTGCATCGGACAGCTGCACGAGACGGTCGGGCCGCGCGAGGGCGAAGACCCGATCGAGCACTACATCCAGGTGCTCTCCGACAAGACCGGGTCGCTCATCGCCGCGGCCGCGCAGATGGGCATCATCTTCGGCAACGCGCCCGCCGAATTCCGGGTGCCGGTCACCGTGTTCGGCGAGAAGATCGGCATCGCCTTCCAGCTGATCGACGACGTCATCGACCTGGCCGCCGAAGAGGAGGAGACCGGCAAGACGCCGGGCACCGACCTCCGTTCCGGCGTGGCGACGCTGCCGTTGCTCTACCTGCGCGAACTCGCCCAGAGCGATACGGATGCCGCGGCGCTGCTCGAGCGCATCGAGCGCGACGTGACCGCGGCCCAGTTCGGCGGCGCGGGTGAGTCAGAGCGCGAGGAAGACATCGCCGTCGCCATCGCCGAGCTCCGCGACCACGAGGTCACCAGCCGCACCCTCGCCGAGGCGCATCGCTGGGCACGGGAGGCTGTCGAGGCGCTCGCTCCACTGCCCGACGGGCCGGTCAAGAAGGCGCTCACCCGCTTCGCCGACACGATCGTCGACCGCTCGCACTAGCTCCCAGTACGCCAGTCTCCCAGTCCGCCGGCCGCCCTCAGTGCGGCCTCCGCTACGAAGGACCACCATGACCAAACTCAGACTCGCCATCGTCGGCGCCGGTCCCGCCGGAATCTATGCCGCGGACATCCTGACCAAGACGGAGAAGCACTTCGACGTCTCGATCGACCTGTTCGAGCAGCTGCCGGCCCCGTACGGTCTGGTGCGCTACGGCGTCGCCCCCGACCACCCGCGCATCAAGGGCATCATCACGGCGCTGCGGGATGTTCTCGACTCGGGCCACATCCGTCTGTTCGGCAACGTCGACTTCGGTCGTGACATCACGCTCGCCGATCTGAAGAAGCACTATCACGCGGTGATCTTCTCGACCGGAGCCATCAGGGACGCGCCGCTGGTGATCCCCGGCATCGACCTCGAGGGCAGCTTCGGCGCCGCGGACTTCGTGAGCTGGTACGACGGGCACCCGGACGTGCCGCGCACCTGGCCGCTCGACGCGACGGAGGTCGCGGTGCTGGGCAACGGCAACGTGGCGCTCGACGCCGCGCGCATGCTCGCGAAGCACGCGGAGGATCTGCTGCCCACCGAGATCCCCGACAACGTGTTCGAGGGCCTCAAGCACTCTCCGGTCACCGATGTGCATGTCTTCGGACGCCGCGGGCCCGCCCAGGTGAAGTTCTCCCCGCTGGAGCTGCGCGAGCTCGGCGAGCTGCGCGACGTCGACATGATCGTCTACGACGAGGACTTCGACTACGACGAGGCCTCGAAGGCGGCGATCGCCAGCAACAAACAGGTCTTCGTGATCGATAAGGTGCTGAACCAGTGGCGTGCGCGCGAGACCGGCACCGCCTCCCGTCGCCTGCACCTGCATTTCTTCGCCAATCCGCTGGAGCTGGTGGGAACGGATGCCGTGGAGGCGATCCGGTACGAGCGCACGAGGCCCGACGGCGAGGGCGGTGTCGTCGGCACGGGTGAGATCCGCGAGATCCCGGTGCAGGCCTTCTACCGCGCGGTCGGCTACTTCGGTTCGCCGCTGGACGGCATCCCGTTCGACGAGAAGCGCGGCGTCATCCCGAACCGCGAGGGCCAGGTGCTGAACGATCACGACGAGCAGCTGTACGGCGTCTACGCGACGGGCTGGATCAAGCGCGGCCCGGTCGGCCTGATCGGGCACACCAAGAGCGACGCGATGGAGACCATCAAGCATCTTGTCAACGACGAGGCCAGCTGGTGGACTCCGGCCGAGCCCGACGAGGAGTCGATCGTGGAACTGCTGCGCAGTCGCGGGGTGGACTTCACCACGCTCGACGGGTGGCACAAGCTCGATGAGTTCGAGCTCGCCCTGGGCGCCGCCGCCGGTCGCACCCGCATCAAGGTCGTGCCGCGCGACGAGATGGTCGAGATCTCGAACGCCTGACGCCCCGCGCGGCTACTGCACCGCAGCCGTAAGCCGCGCGGTGTTGTCGAGCACCTTGGAGCGCAACGGCCGCCGCAGCCACTCGTCGAGCGTCACCTCGATGCTGTTCTCGCGATAGCTCTGCTCGATCTCGCGCAGGCGATTCACCGCATCGCGGCCGTGCAGCATGATCGAGATCTCGAAGTCCAGGCTGAACGAGCGCATGTCCATGTTGCTCGAGCCCACGACGGCCACGTCGTCGTCGATGGTGAAGTGCTTCGCGTGCAGCAGCGTGGGCGCGCGGAACAACCAGATCCGCACACCGGCCCGCAACAGCGCCTCGTAGTAGCTGCGCTGAGCGTGGTAGACGACCGCCTGGTCGGCGACCTCCGAGGCGAACAGCTGTACGTCGAGACCGCGGTAGGCCGCGTTCGTGATCGCGTAGAGCATCGAGTCGTCCGGCACGAAGTACGGACTGGTGATGATCACCTTCTCCTGCGCGCTATACAGCAGCGCGTTGAACAGACGCAGGTTGTTCTCGAGATCGAAACCGGGCCCGCTCGGCACGACCTGGGCATCCAGGGCATGGGGCAGTTTCGGCCGCGTCTCGGTCGGGGTCTCCCGCAGCAGCAGCTCGTTGGTCTCGCTGTACCAGTCCGTCACGAACAGCGCGTTGATGCCCGCGACGATGGGGCCTTCGAAGCGCACCATGAGGTCTTTCCAGTGCAGACCGCGACGGATGTTGCCGCGCTTGTTATAGCTGGAATCCACGAGATTCTGCGAGCCGGTGAAGGCCTCCTCGCCGTCGATCACCACCAGTTTGCGGTGGTTGCGCAGGTCGGGGCGTTGGTATTTACCCTTCAGCGGCTGCACCGGCAGCATCAGGCGCCACTGGGTGCCGATCGCGGTGAGCTTCTTGATCGTGCGACGGTAGTGCGGCGACCGCACGGAGGCGATGTGGTCGAGCAGGACGCGTACGGTCACCCCGCGCTTCACCGCCGCCTCCATCGCGTCGAAGAACGGCGCGGTGGTCTTGTCCCAGGAGACGAGGTAGAACTCGACGTGCACGTAGCGCTCGGCGGTGCCGATCGCCTCGGTCATCGCCGCCAGCGACTCCTCGTATTCGGTATAGAACTTCGCGGTGTTGCCGCCCACCAGCGGCATCGAGCCCAGGGTGCGG
>JBEVGK010000069.1:0-6452 GCA_040511795.1 Lacisediminihabitans sp.
AGCCCGGGATGGACGGCGCCAGCATGGCGAGGTTGGTCTTGCCGCAGGCGCTTGGGAAGGCGGCGGCGACGTGAAACACCCGACCGCGCGGATTCGTCACCCGGATGATCAGCATGTGCTCGGCCAGCCAGCCCTCGTCCCGCGCCATCACCGACGCGATGCGCAGCGCGAACGACTTCTTCGCCAGCAGGGCGTTGCCGCCGTACGCGGAGCCGAACGACCAGATCTCGCGCGACTCCGGGAAGTGGCTGATGTACTTCGTCTCGTTGCACGGCCACGGAACATCGGCTGCCCCGTCGAGCAGGGGCGCGCCGACGGTGTGGGCGGCCGCGACCCAGTCGTTGGTTTCGCGGATCAGGCGCAGGGCATCCGTTCCCATTCGGGTCATCGTGCGCATGCTCGCGACCACGTACGGCGAATCGGTGACCTGCACCCCGAGCTTGGAGTAGCGGCCGCCGACCGCTCCCATCGAGAACGGCACCACGTACATGGTGCGCCCGCGCATGCTGCCGGCGAAGAGGCCGTCGAGGGTGACGCGCATCTCGTTCGGCTCGCGCCAGTTGTTGCTCGGACCGGCGTCCTCCTCCGACGCGCTGCAGATGAAGGTGCGGGCCTCGACACGGGCGACGTCGCTCGGATCGCTCCGGGCGAGAAAGCTCGACGGTCGGAACTCGGGGTTCACCCGCAGCAGGGTGCCGCTGTCGACCATGAGCCGGGTGAGCCGGTCGTACTCGGCCAGGGATCCGTCGCACCAGACGACGGCGTCGGGGAGGGTGAGCGCGGCGATCGCCTCGACCCAGGCCTCGACGCCGAGAGCACGCGCGGAGGTCGGGGAGACGGATGCCACGGGCTGCTCGGTATCGAGCTGCGGGGACGGCGGGGCGATGGTCACGGCGGTCTCGTTTCGGTCGGTATCACATCGAGCGGTGCGGACGAAGAACTGCTGGTTCTTCAACCCTGCGCGCGAACAACCGAAAAAGATCGACGAAAGTGCTGGTAAATATGTCGAATCTTTCACTATCGTCAAGCCATGACCGATCTGACCACCCTCGGGCAGCGCATCCGCTTCTATCGCTCCGGTGCCGGGCTCACTCTCGACCAGCTCGGTGCCGCCGTGGGGATCGCCGGCAGCCAGCTCTCGCTGATGGAGAACGGCAAGCGCGAGCCGCGACTGTCGCTGCTGCAATTGCTCGCGCAGACCTTCGGGGTGCAGGTCTCCGATCTGCTCGCCGGAACTCCGCCCACGGAGCGGGCTGCACTCGAGATCGAACTGAACAGTCTGCAGAAGTCGGCGGTGTACCGCTCGCTCGGGCTCCCCGACATCCGTCCCAGCCGCGGAATGTCGGATGAGACACTCCGCTCGGTCATCGGCCTGCATCGCGAGCTGGCGCGCCGGGCACGGGAGGCGATCGCGACCCCCGAGGAGGCGCGGCGCGCCAACACCGAACTGCGGCAGTACATGCGCACCCAGGACAACCACATCGCCGAGATCGAGGTGCTCGCCGAGGAGGCGGTCGGCGCCGCGGGATACCGGGTGGGTGCCCTCACCCACCGGGCGGTCGGCCTGATGGCGAAACGACTCGGCTTCGAGCTCATCTACGTGAACGACCTGCCACACTCCACCCGCTCGGTCACCGACCTGGCGAACGGGCGCATCTATCTGCCGCCGGCATCGATCCCCGGCGGGCACGGGCTACGCTCGATGGCGCTCCAGGCCATCGCCCATCGTGTGCTCGGTCATCACGAGCCCGACACCTACGCCGACTTCCTCCGCCAGCGACTGGAGATCAACTACTTCGCCGCCGCCTGCCTGATGCCGCTCAGCCAGTCGCTCGCCTTCCTGCGGGCGGCGAAGGCGGAGCGCAACCTCGCCATCGAGGACTTCCGCGACGCTTTCGGGGTCACCCACGAGGCCGCGGCACTGCGCTTCACCAATCTCGCCACCGTGCACCTCGGCATGCCCGTGCACTTCCTCCGGGTCGGCGAGGACGGGGCGCTCTACAAGGGCTATGAGAACGATGGGCTGCAGCTTCCGACGGATGTCACCGGGTCGACGGAAGGCCAGCTGGTCTGCCGACACTGGAGCGCACGCACCGCCTTCACCCGCGCCAACCGCACCACGGAGTTCTACCAGTACACCGACACCCCGACAGGCACCTACTGGTGCTCGACGCAGACCGGGAGCGCCGGCAGCGAGGAGTTCTCGATCACGTTCGGGGTTCCCTTCGCCGACGCGAAGTGGTTCCGGGGCCGCGATACCACCACCCGCGAGACCTCGCGCTGTCCCGACGACGGATGCTGCCGCCGCCCCCGCGCGGAGCTCACCGAGCGCTGGACCGGCAAGGCCTGGCCGAGCGCCCGACTGCACGCGCACATCCTCGCCCCACTGCCCTCCGGCACCTTCCCCGGCGTCGACGACACCGAGCTGTTCGACTTCCTGGAGACCCACTCGGCGGAGTGACCCCCACATCCCCCTTGCCGAAATGCCTGTTCCGGAGAAAGGTTGACCCATGACAAGCGATTCGATGACATCCACCCCGGTTCACGAGCTGATGTCCCCGGAGAAGAACGTCCAGCGCATCATGTGGACAGGCACGATCTGGTTCGTCGCCGCCGTGGGTGCCGTCGCCATCGTGCTGGGGCTGCTGCTGTCATCCGGATGGCGCCCCACCGTCCTCACCGGAGCGGCAGCGGTGCTGTGGTGGTTGAGTTCCACCGTCGTCGTGGCCAGCATCGGGTTGATCGGCTGGTCTGGCTGCCCGGTACTCGAGGTGGATGTGCCCACGGCCGACCGCAACAAGTCGCGCACGATGCAGCTCGGCACGATGCTCTTCATCCTCGGCGGCGCGGGCTCGCTCTTCGCGGTGCTGCTCGGGCCGGCCTGACCGCTCTCAGGTTCAGCGTTCTGACTGTTCCCTCGCGGGCATCCGATCCGACAGGATGACGGTAACGAGCGATCGGAGCTGCAGTGCCAGAGTCCACAGAACGAACACCGGACTATGACGCCATCGTCGTCGGCAGCGGATTCGGTGGTGCGGTCGCCGCCGCCAGGCTCAGCCAGGCGGGCCTGAGGGTCGCGGTCGTCGAGCGCGGACGCCGCTGGACCCGGGGCACCTTCCCCCGCGACGACACCGACCTCCGCGACGGCTGGCTCTGGTCGCACGGTCACGGCTTGTACGACATCAAATGGCTCGACCGCATGATCAGCGTGCAGGGCGCGGGCTGGGGCGGGGGCTCGTTGGTCTACGCCAGCGTGTTCGCACGGCCGCCCGCAGACTCGTTCCAGCATCCGTGGCCCGCGTCGTACAGTCGGGCCACGCTCGACCCGTACTACGACCTCGCCGCCCACATGCTCGAGGTACGCACGGTGGCGAAGAATCCCGCCACCGGTGACTATCCCGTGCGCACGAGGGCCATGGAGCAGATCGGCGCCGACCTCGGCCGCCCCTCCGGCACCGTGCGGCCCCTGTTGGCGGTGCGGTTCGGGGATGATCCTGGCGCCCCGATCACGAACATCCACGGTGTGGAGCAGCACGCGTGCACCTTCGTCGCCGAGTGCGTGCTCGGCTGCAACATCGGCGCGAAGAACAGCACGGACCACAACTACCTCGCCATCGCCGAGCGACTCGGTGCGACCGCCCTGGTGAATCACGAGGTCACCGACGTGCGGCAGGTCGACGGCGGGTACGCGGTGATGTTCGACGACCACGACACCGGCACATCAGGCTCGATCAGCGCACCCCGGGTATTCCTCGGCGCGGGCGCCGTCGGCACCACCGAACTCCTGCTGCGCAGTCGCAACCTGCACGGGTCGCTTCCCGCCCTGTCGCCCACCCTCGGCGAGCGCTACTCGGGCAATGGCGACTTCCTCGCCTTCGTGCACCGCACCACGACGCCGATCGGGGCGAACGAGGCGCCGACGATCACCTCGACCAGCATCGTCGACCTCGAGGTCGACGGCGAGCCGGTGTGGTTTCAGGTGCAGGACGGCAGCTTTCCCGACAAACTCACGGCGCTCATCGCCGGGCTCGATCCGCTGGGACACGAGGTCGACTGGTTGCGGGCCGAGGCGGAGAAGCTGCACGCCCAGCGGGAGAAGCCACCGACCCCACACGAGCGGGAGCGGCAGGCCGACAAGGCGGCGGAGAAGAACAACACCCTGATCCTGTTGCTGATGGGCCGTGATGCCTCGCGCGGGCGGCTCTACCTCGACGCGACCCACGGCCTGCGGGCGCGCTGGCGCAACCATGACAACGAACGCCTGTACTCGGCCGAGGGGCGCATCTCGGGCATGATCGCCACGGCCCTGAACGGCGAACTGCTGGAGTCGCCCAACTGGCGCTACCTGCGGCGCGCGGTCACGGTGCACAACCTCGGCGGCGTTCCGATGGGCGAGACGGCGGAGACCGGAGTGGTCGACGAGCACGGCGAGGTGCACGGGTATCCCGGGCTCTTCGTGGTCGACGGCTCCGCCATCCCGGCCGCGACGGGCGTGAACCCGTCTGCCACCATCGCGGCGGTGGCCGAACGGAATCTGGAGCGGGTCATCCGCGGCATCACCGGCGACCAGAGTTGGGTGGCACCGGAGACAGCGGATGTCGTGCCGGCCCCGGTACCCGAAGACGCGGCGATGGCCGCCATGGCCGCCGACCGCGTCGCGGGTGACGCAACGATGGAGAGCCGGCGCTACCGCCGGGCGCACCCCTCCACCTAGCCGAGTTGCACTGTCGCACCGCGAAACGGTCACATTGCGACGCTTTCGGGGGTAGACAGGCTTGTGTTCACTTTGTAAATACAAGATGATTACTGAGTGATCACTGAGTGACTCACCCACGACCCGCCGGACTCACCAACCGCCCGCCGAGTCGATGACAATGAGCGACGGAGATGTCGCCGTGTCGACGGGGTGTGAGCACCGGTGCCGGGGGCTGACGGGTCATCGACGCACGACGTCGAGCGGACCCGCATTCGGCGCGCCTACGAGGCACGCACAACCCGGTGCAGCGCGCCACGAGGTGATCCGCCAGAAGAAGTTCGACAACAAAGGAGTTTGCACATGGCAACACCCTCCGGACGGCGCAGACGCCGCCTGGTCGCCTCGATCCTCGTTCCCGTCGCCGTTCTCGGCGCCGTGGGACTGACGGCCATTCCGGCCGCGGGCGATACCCTCGACCCCCAGACCGTGACCTCGGGCGAGGCCCGGTTCCAGGTCCTCTCCCCCACCCTCATCCGCACGGAATTCGCCGGCGACAGCTCGTTCACCGACGCCGCGACCTTCAACGTGATCGGTCGGCGCGACTTCACGCCGACCCCGTTCAGCCAGGAGTCGAAAGACGGCTGGCTGACCATCAGCACGGGCAAGATGTCCGTGCGCTACAAGGAGAACTCGGGCGCGTTCACCCCGAAGAACCTCTCGGTTCAGCTCACCACCGCCGGCCAGAAGGTGACCGGGAGCCCGTGGGCGGGCACCAGCATCCCGCAGTGCGACATCGGCACCCTCTGCGAGGCGGAGTCGCTGCTGCTGAACGGTCTCGCGCTCGCCACCAACCACGGCGGCTTCACCGGCACGGGATTCGCGGCGGGCTACGAGTCGGAGGGCAACAGCATGACCTTCCGCACCGAGACGACCGATGCCGGCGACTACGACCTCGCGCTGCGCTACGCCAACAGCCAGGCGGGCGACGGCCAGACCAAGCCCCGCACCCTCGGCGTGGTGATCGACGGCGGAACCCCGCAGCAGATCACCCTGCAGCCGGGCGCGAACTGGGATGACTGGAAGATGTTCAGCACCGGCATCACCCTCAGCGCCGGGGAGCACCGCGTGGTCATCCAGCGCGGACCGGGCGACCTCGGCAGCGTCAACATCGACAGCCTCGCGCTGGTCGCGACCGGCGGGGCCTACCCCGCGCCGGTCCCGGCGACCAGCACGCCCTGCGAGTTCGGCGCCATCTGCGAGGCGGAGACCTCCGCACTCGCCGGCGGAGCGACGCTCGCGACCGACCACAACGCATTCTCCGGGAAGGGCTTCGCTGCTGGACTCGGAACCGGCGCATCCATCGTCAGCCACGTGACCGGAGTTCCCACGACGGGCAGCTACGCGCTGCAGATCAGCTATGCGAACGGCCAGCCGGAAGCGCACCCGGTGACCGTCCAGGCGAACGGCGGCGCGACATCCGCCCCCTCCCTCGCTCCCACCAGCGGCTGGGACTACTGGCGCACCATCTCGGTGCCGGTGCAGCTGACCGCGGGCGACAACGACGTGGCGCTCTCCTGCCCCGACGCCGCCAGCTGCCAGCTCAACATCGACTCGATCGCCGTCACCGACGCCGCCGCACCGACCCTGCTCGCCCACACCGCGCTCGGCGGTTACCGCCGTGACCTCGACCAGGTGAACGGCACCCCGCGAACCAACCCGGGGCTGCTCTACCGCGACGGCTGGTCGCTGCTCGACG
>JBEVGK010000070.1:0-3454 GCA_040511795.1 Lacisediminihabitans sp.
GGCTCAGCGCGCTGAATCCGGCAGCCACCGCGAGCGAGGCGAGCACGGGGAAGCCGGTGCCCGTGCCGACGAACACCGCTGCCGCGATGGCGGCCACCACCGCGGCGGTCGCGATCCAGATCGGCGGCGACCATTCGAGGATGACGCGGCCGGGCAGGTTCGCGATCGGGAGCACCATCACCAGGGCCGAGCCGAGCCCCGCCAGGGCGACCGTCGTGCACAGTTCGCGCCCGAACTCCGCCCAGAACCCGGATGCCGCGGCGAGCGGCCCGACCAGGGTCCAGGCGACGAGGGCGAGCGCCACGACCGTCGCGAGTTCGGCCAGCCGCACCCCGCCGCGCGGTCGGGCGGGGATTCGCCCGGCGAACGACATACCGAGCAGCACCCCGGTGACCACGGGAGGGTCGATGCCGGTCAGCCGCGATAGCACCGCCGTGAGCAGCGCGGCGACGAGCATCACGATCAGCAACCGTGGGCGGCCGGAGATGCCGAGGTGCGGCGCGGCGATGCGCCCGGCGGCGACGACGGCGCCGTTGAGGATGACCAGGCCGAGGGCCACCGCGATGGTCAGTCTGAGGTAGCGCACTTCGTCGCTCACCGGCGTGGAGAGCACGATGAGCGCGGTCGCGGCGGCGAGGGACATCGCAATGCCGATCCACGGGGCGGGCGGCGGGCTCGGCTCCTCATCCGGCTCGCCGCGCCGATTGCGGCCGGTGAACCGGGGGCCGCGCGGAAGTCGGCGACCGTGCAGGGTGGTCGCGAGCAGCCGCACCGGCAGGGCGACGAGCAGGAGGAAGGCGAGTGCCGAGAGCAGCGCGATCGGCCAATTGCCCTGGCTGATCGACAGCACGGGGGTCGGGATGTCGGCGCCGAACGCCGTGGGAGTCTGCCAGTCGGTCGGGGGACTGGCGGCATCCGTCGACCCGTCGGAGCCGGGGTCGTTCGGCAGGGCGGGTGTCGTCGGAGAGCTCGGCGTCGGCACCGGTTGCACGGGCGCGGTCGACGGGGGCCCTGCCGGGGCGCTCGGCGTGGCGCTCGGGCTGGCTGCCGGACCGAAGCTCACACGCACCTCGCCCGAGGGGGAGGCGTAGTTGCCGGCCCGATCCCGCAGGACGGCGAGCACCGCGTAGCTGCCCTTGGCCGGCGCACGGGTCGTGCAACGCCATTCGGTGCCGCTCACCGTGGTGCTGCAGACCGGGATGTTCGCGAGGTAGACGTCGATGAGGCCGCCGTCCTCACCCGTGCCCCGGTAGGTGACGGTCGGGGTGGTGATCAGCGACCCGGCGCGCGGCACCGTCACCACCGGAGCCGCGGGGGCGTCCTTGTCGATGGTGACGGTGAGCGAGCCGGAGACGGATGACGCTGCCCCGTTTCCCAGGGCCGGGTTGCGCTGGGTCGCGGTGACCGACCAGGCGCCGGACGGGACGGCGAGGGAGCACGACCAGTAGCCCTCCGCGGTGACGGGGGACGAGCATCCGCCGCCGCTGCTTCCGCTCACGGTGACCGTCACCGTCGACCCGGTGTAGCCCAGGCCGGACACGATGCCGGGGGTCGCACCACCGCCATCGAGGGTCGGCGGCCCGAGCACGTCGATCGGATCGGACTGGGCCGTGGCGGTGCTCCCGGCCAGCGTCTCGGTGGCGGTGAGCACGATGTCGCCGCCGTTCGGGATCGAGGCGACGCAGCTCCAGGTCTCCGTCGTGTCCGCGGCGACGGCGCAGAGCTGGGTCTGGCCGGTCGTGACGGTGATGCTGCCGTCGACATCCTTCGCCCCGCTCAGGGTCACCGCATTGGTGGGGGAGAACGCGGGCGCGGTGATGCTCACCGCGAGCGGTGCCTGCGACGGGGGCGGGGACGGCGCGGCTCCGGGATCCGGCGGCGCGCTCGCAGCGATCAGTGCCGGCGCCAAGGCGAGGGCGGCGGCCAGCATCAGGAATCGACCGACCCCGCTCGCTCCGCGTTCGCGAAACGAACGTCGACTGACGTTCGAGAGGGATTGCTGCACCACGGTCCATTCAGCACGGCGGACGCGCCGCTGTCAATCGCACACGCGACACTCTTGACTTTGTCCCAGGATGTCCAGCACTGTTAGTCAAACGACTGGGACACACGACCCAGTTCGGCTGGTCCAGGTCGACGCTCCACACCGAAATCCGTAGCTCCACCACCGAGGTCCGTCGAAGGGGACTCCATGGCCCGCGTCTCAGCGAACGACCGGCGCTCCGCCCTGGTTCGCGCCGCGCTCGCCGTGATCGCCCGCGACGGCGTCCACGCCGCCACCACCCGCGCCATCGTGGCCGAGGCCGACATGTCGCTCGCCAGTTTCCACTACGCCTACCGGTCGCGGGATGAGCTCATCCGTGAGGTGATCACGTTCGTGGTCGACCAGCAGGAGGACGTCTCGCGCGCGGCAATCGCGCCGCTCGGCGATGTGCGCGGGACGGTGCGCGCGGCGCTGCAGGCCTACTTCGACCTGCTGCGAGAACATCCGGAACGCGAGCAGGCCATGTTCGAACTCATGCACTACTCGATGCGCACCGCCGAGCTCGGTGCGCTGCCGGCGATCCAACACGGCAGCTACCGCACGGCCGCCGCCGGGCTGCTCGAGGCTGCGATGCCCCTGCTCGGCATCACCTGGAGCCGCCCCGTGGACGAGCTGGCCCGCATCCTGGTCGCCCTCACCGACGGTCTCACCTACGCCTGGCTCGCCGACCGAGACGATGCGGCGGCCGATCGACTGATGGATTATGTGGCCGACACGATCGCCGCCTTCGCCATACCTGTGAGCGGGCCCGCACCCGTCGCATCAGAACGAACGCTGCCCCAGGGAGGAGCACAGTGACCGCCGAACAGGTAGGTGTCGGGAGCGCCGCCACGCCGGGGCTCTTCGTCGAGCCTCAGAAGCTCGTGTCCGGTGCCTGGATCGCGCTGTTCGCCACCGCCTGGCTCGGGATCTGGATGGCGCAGCTCACCCCGATCCAGCTGCTGCTGCCGACCCAGGTGGAGCAGGTGAACGCCCGGCTCGGCTCTACCGACTGGGTCGCCAATGTCGTCGCCTTCGGCGTCGTCTCCGGCATCGCCGGCGTGTGCGCGCTGGTGGCCTTCCCGCTCACCGGCGCGCTCTCCGATCGCACCACGTCCCGCTTCGGCCGTCGTCGTCCCTGGATTCTGGGCGGCGCGGTGCTGTTCGCACTGGGGCTGATCCTGCTCGGTGCGCAGCAGAGCATGGTCGGCATCGGGGTGTTCTGGTCGCTCTCGCTCACCGGGTTCTGCGTGCTGAGCGCCTCCCTCACCGCCGTCATCTCCGACCAGGTCCCCGTTCGCCAGCGCGGACAGGATATGCGCGCCTTCGTAGCGGCCGGTGCGCGACAGGAACCAGGACAACAGGATCGGTGCAATCAGCCAGGCAAAGGCCGCGACCTCCAGCGCCGACGGCGCGCCGCGCATCGCCAGA
>JBEVGK010000071.1:0-3672 GCA_040511795.1 Lacisediminihabitans sp.
GGGCCCTCCTGCCCGAACAGCAGCACGCAGCGCTCGGGGAAGTCGAAGTGCTCGATGGGGACGGAACCGGGAACGTTGTCCAGGGCGATGATCGGGAGCCGAGCATCCGTCGCCCACTCAGTGAACGCGGCGACATCGGGGTGATAGAGCACGTGCTGGTAGCGATCGGTGACCATGGCGCCGCGCTTGTTCCAGCGCTTGCGGCCGATGATGTGCACCGTGTCGGCAGCGAAGGCGTTCGCGCTGCGCACGATCGAGCCGATGTTCATGTCGTGCTGCCAGTTCTCGATGGCGACATGGAACGGGAAGCGACGCTCGTCGAGGTCGGCGACGATCGCCTCCATCGTCCAATAGCGGTAGCGGTCGATCACGTTGCGGCTGTCGCCCCTGGCCAGAAGCTCGGGGTCGTAGTACGGCTCGGTGGGGAGCTCGCCCTTCCAGGGTCCGACGCCGTGCGTGGTCAGTTCGTCGCTCGGGTCGGGGGTTTCGCTCACCCGTCTACGCTAGCCGCCGTTCAGGTCTCGTCGTCGTGGTCGCCGCGCACCCACGACGCGTAGCGCTCGGCCGAACGGATGACCGCGGCTCGCGCATCGGTACGGATCGCGTTACCGAAATTGCCATAGGCCCGGTCGAACTCGCGCTCGGCGACTCTCTCCGCCACGCGCTGCACCACGGCCGCCGACATCGGGATGCCATTCGGGAAGCTGCGCATGAACGTCACCCAGCGCTCGGACGGACCGGGGAAGAACGTATCGCCGGCGAGCACCACGCCTCGGCCGTCGGCGCCGGCCCAGTGCGCGACCGCGCTGCCCGGGAAGTGCCCGCCGATGGTGCGCAGGGTGACACCGGGGAGCACCTCGACGTCGCCGCTCCAGCTCTCGATGGCCGGGTCGTCGCGCTGCACCCACTCGCGATCGGCGGCGTTCACCAGCACCGGCACCCCGCCGAGCGCCCGCGACCACTCCACCTGCGCGCCGAACATGTGCGGGTGGCTTGCCGCGATTGCGACGACATCGCCCACGAGCTGGGCGGCCGCCTCATCGACGAAGCCGATCGGGTCCCAGAGAAGGCTGCCGGCATCCGTCTGCACCAGCATCGCCTGCTGTCCGATGCCGACGGCGGGGGCGGAACGCAGCCCGAACAGCCGCGGCTCGAGCTGCTGCAGCTCGACCGCCGTGCCCTCTGCGCGGAGGCGCTCGAGCGTCGTCCAGGCCTGACCGCTCGGCGGGACGAACTGCCGCTCATCCGCGCAGATCGCGCAGACGACCGGCGGATGCTCGGTGTCCGCATGCTCGACGGCACACGCCGCGCAGATCCAGACCGTCATCCGTCCCCTCCTCGTTGCGACAGAGGTTACCCGCATCGAGTCGGCGAAAAGCGCTGCTACCGCGCGCTCATAACGTCACTCTTCGCCGAATGGATGCGTCGCGCTCGCTACCCGCCGAGCAGGGCGGCGACCACGAGCAGCACCGGGATCGACCCGATCGTGGTGATGAGCACGGCGTCGCGGGCGATGATCTCGCCGCGGCCGTAGCGCGAGGCGTAGTTGAACACGTTCTGCGCGGCCGGCAGCGCCGCCAGGGCGACGACCACGAAGAGCGGATGCCCGTCCAGCCCGAACACGAAACGCCCGAGCAGCCAGGCCGCCGTCGGCATCACGACCAGCTTTATCGCGGAGGCGAGCAGCACATCCCGCCGCCCGCTGCCGGGCTGCAGCAGCTTCTGCCCGTGCAGCGACATGCCGAAGGCGAGCAGCACGACCGGCACGGCAGCGCTGCCGAGCAACGTGAACGGGGCGAGCACGGGCTCGGGCAGGTGCACACCGGTGACGGCGAACAGCACCCCGAGGGCCGAACCGATGATGAGCGGATTCGTCACCAGGCCGCGCAGGATGCGCCGGATCGAGACCCGACCGGTGGTGCTCGCGTCGAGGATGGTGAGGGCGATCGGCGAGAAGATCAACAGCTGCAACAGCACGACCGGCGCCGAGAACGCGGCACTGCCGAGCACGTAGACCGCGACCGGGATGCCGATGTTGTTCGCGTTGACGTACCCGGCGGCGAGCGAGCCGATCACGAGCTCGGGAGTGCTGCGATGCCAGATCGGTCCGGCGATCAGCAGGTAGAGCGCGAACGCGACCAGTGCCGTGACCAGAGACACCACCGTGAGCGAGGAGAACAGCTCGTGCACGGGAGCCGACTCGAGCACAGTGAACAGCAGGGCTGGCGACAGCACGAAGAAGACGATGCGGCCCAGCACGAAGCCCGCGTTCGGCCCGAGGATGCCGAGCCGGCCGACCAGGTAGCCCACCGCGATGATGACGGCGATGATGGCGAAGCCGACCAGTACTCCACCCACCGTCGAACTCCCCCGCTCCCCTCAAGACTACTGACCGGGCGGTTACCATGGCCCCATGAGCGAACGCGGCGAAATCGAGTGCTGGCTGACCGACATGGACGGCGTGCTGGTGCACGAGAACCACCCGCTGCCCGGCGCCTCCGACCTGTTGCAGCAGTGGCGTGACCAGGGCAAGCCGTATCTCGTGCTCACCAACAACTCCATCTTCACGCCGCGCGATCTGAGCGCGCGGCTCAAAGCGTCCGGCCTGGACGTGCCCGAGGACCGCATCTGGACCTCAGCCCTGGCCACAGCGGACTTCCTCGCGTCGCAGATGCCCGGCGGCTCCGCCTTCGTGATCGGCGAGGCCGGCATCACCACCGCGTTGCACGAGGCCGGCTTCATCATGACCGACACCGATCCCGACTACGTGGTCGTCGGCGAGACGCGCAACTACTCCTTCGAGGCGATCACCCGCGCCATCCGTTTGATCGGGGCCGGCGCCCGCTTCATCGTCACCAATCCGGATGCGACGGGGCCGAGCTCCGAGGGACCGCTGCCGGCCACGGGCGCGGTCGCCGCGCTCATCACCAAGGCCACCGGCAAGGAGCCCTACGTGGTGGGCAAGCCGAACCCGATGATGTTCCGTTCGGCGATGAACAAGATCGGTGCGCACTCGGAGAACACCGGGATGATCGGCGACCGCATGGACACCGACATCGTGGCGGGCATCGAGGCCGGGCTGCACACCATTCTCGTACTCACCGGCATCAGCGATCAGGCGGAGATCGAGCGCTACCCCTTCCGCCCGGACGAGATCCTGAACGGCGTGCACGACCTGCTCGAGAAAGAGCCGATCGAGACCGAGCTGTAGCGCCGTGGGCGGTCGCGCGGCGCGCTAGTGGCCGGCATCCCCGCTGAGGTTTGTCATCCGCGCGGTCTATGTCATCGCCCCTGGTCGCCATCCCCGCTGAGGTTTGTTATCCGCGCGTCTGGTTGTTATCCGCGCGGGGGTTGTAACCGGCGCGGGGATAACACGCAGGCGCGCTGGTGCGGGCGGGGCAGCGCGGCGCTGCGGGTCAGCCCGCGGCGGCGACGCTGCCGGTCAGCGGTTCCCCACCGGCCCGGCTGATGAAGCAGAAGTAGTCGTGCTGGCCTTCGGCCCACTCCGCCGTGTCGGCCGCGTACGAGGCCGAGACCTGGATGTTCGCGTACGCCCCGGCCGCGGCCAGGTTGACGACGGTCGGCGAGCCGCAGAGCAGGTTGATCTGCGCCTGGAGCGCGGGCGCCCCGGGGTAGGCGGCAGGGGCATCCGGGAACGTGCCGCGGAACACC
>JBEVGK010000072.1:0-7787 GCA_040511795.1 Lacisediminihabitans sp.
TCCGCTTTTCTCCCCGAATCCTGAGGTACACCCATGAACGCGTCCGTCACCCGCCCCCGCCGCGCCGTCATCCCGGCCCTGCTCGCCCTGGTCATCGCGGTCGGCGTGCTCGCCGCCCCGACCGGCGCCCATGCCGCCGAGACCGACGACGTCACCTGGACGGTGCGCACGGCATCCAACTCCTTCGGGGCCGACCGCACGAGTTACCACTACACCGTCACGCCCGGCGCTTCGGTCGACGACGCCCTCGTTGTCGCCAACCACGGCACTGCCTCGCTCGACCTCGGCGTCTACGCCGCCGACGGCTACACGACCGACAGCGGACAATTCGACCTGATCGTCGCCGGCAAGAAATCGCGGAACATCGGGGCCTGGACCGCCGGCGCTGACGACCACATCGTGGTGCCAGCCGGCGAGTCGGCCGAGTTCCCCTTCACCGTGCGCGTGCCGAAGAACGCCACGCCGGGCGACTACGCCGGCGGCATCGTCACCTCGCTCGTGCAACCCGACACGGGCAAGGGCATCAACGTCGACCGTCGGCTCGGCATCCGCATCACCCTGCGGGTCGGAGGCGAACTCGCACCCGCGCTCGCGGTCGAAGACCAGTACGTCAGCTGGAGCGGAGGCGCCAACCCCCTCGCGGTCGGCGACGCGACGATGAGCTACACGCTGCACAACACCGGCAACACGGCGCTCTCCGCGCACCAGGTCGCCTCACTGAGCGGACCGTTCGGGATGTTCGCCGCCCCCGCTCCCACCATGAAGGCACCGCCGCAGCTGCTGCCCGGCGAGAAGTGGACCGTCACCACCCGGTTCCCCGGCGTGGGCGCGATGTTCGCGCTCCTCGGCACCGCGACGGTCACGCCCCGGGTGACCGAGGCATCCGGCTCGATCACCGACCTGAAGCCGATCACCGCATCGACGATCGGGTGGGCGGTGCCGTGGCTGCTCATCGTCATCCTGCTGATGCTCGCCGCGCTCGTCGTCACAGGACTCCGCCTGCGCACGCGCCGCCGCGCTCAGGCGGCGGAGCGGGAGGATGCCCGGGTCAAGGAGGCGGTCGAGCTCGCGCTCAGCGGCGCCTCCCCCGGCCGCGTCTCCACTGCTGGCGGCACCTCTACGGGCGACGCCTAACGGGCGTCGAGCGCCTCCGAGGCGGGCGGTTGCAGCGCGTCGAGGTCGGCCCAGAGGGCGTCGGGAATCGAGACGGTCAGGTCGTCGAGCGTCTGCTCCCAGCGGTCGAGGGAGGACACCCCGACGATCGTCGTGGCAACCCGCGGGTCACGCAGGCTGAACTGCAGGGCCGCCGCGCGCAGCGGCACCTCCGCCGCCGCGCAGAGATCGGCCATCGCGTCGATCGCCGCCCGCACCGCCGGAGGGGTCGGCCGATAACCGTAGCGATCCCGCAGTGCGGCATCGCCGAGCAACGCGCCCGCACCCCAGGGTGCTGCGTTGCACACCCCCACCCCGTGCGCGACGGCCACGTCGAACAGGGCACCCGCAGAACGATCGACGAGAGTCCATCGATTATGGGTGACGAGGGCATCGAACAGGCCCGTCTCGACGAACTGGATCAGCATCGGGATGGGGCCGCCGGAAATGCCGATGTGGTCGACGACACCCTGCCGCTTCATCTCGACCAGGGCATCCACCGCGCCGCCGTCCGCCATGACGGCGTCGAACCCGACCGTCTCGGGGTCGTGCAGGTACATGACCTGGAGGTGGTCGACATCCAGCCGCTCGAGCGACTCCTCGAGCGAGCGCCACATGCGGTCGGCGGCGAAGCTGCCGGTCTGCGGGTCGCGATCCAGCTTGGTCTGCAGCACCGCGGCATCCGCAAGCCCCCCTCTCCGCGTCAGCGCGGCACCGATCAGCAGCTCGGAGCGGCCGCCGCCGTAGGTGTTCGAGGTGTCGATGATGTTCGTCGCGGGCGAGCTCAGAACGATGTCGGCAAGGGCGTCGATCCTCGCGTCCGCCTGCTCCGACGTTTCGCCGTCGCGCAGCACACCCCAGCTGGAGGTTCCGACACAGAGCGGGCTGACGCGCAGCCCGGTTCGCCCGAGGGTATTCATTGCGTCAGCATCCCACACCGCCGCTCGCGCCTCCACGGACTAAACCGGTTCAATTCCCAGCCGCATCCGGACATTCGCCCAGCAATCGTGATCGACAATTGATCAAGTGAACTATTCAGCAACCCCCGCTCGCCCGACTGTCGCCATCGTCGGAGCCGGCGCCATCGGCACCTCCGTGGCCGACGCACTCAGCTCCGCGGCCGACGTCACCCTCTGCCGCCGCAAGAACCCGTCCCCGATGTCGATCGAATGGGACGGCGAACGCCGGGCAGTGGATGCCGCGGTCGCCACGAGCGCGCAGGACCTGTCCCCCGTCGATTGGGTCGTCATCGCGACCAAGGCCCACCACACGGCGGCGCTCGGTGACTGGCTCACGCGCCTGGTCGGGCCGCAGACCCGGGTCGTGCTGCTGCAGAACGGCATCGACCACGCGGCCCGCGTCGTCGAGTGGGTCGACGCCTCACGAGTGGTCCCGGGCATCGTCTACCTCGCGGCGGAGAAATCGGGCGGTGACCTGGTGGTCCGTCACGGGTCCGGAACCATCGCGATGCCGGTGAGCGATAACGCGCACGACTTCGGCGCGCTGTTCGACGACCGGGTGAACTGCCGTCACACCTCCGACTTCGACCTCGAGAGCTGGAACAAGCTCATCCTCAACTCGGCACTGAACCCGCTGACGGCCCTCCACGACCGCACGATGGAGGTCGCGCACGACCCGGCCATCCGTCCTGCACTGTTCGCGCTGCTCGACGAGGGCGCAGCGGTGGCGCGAGCCGCGGGGGTGGCCTTCGATGTCACGCATCGAGCGGCGATGGTGGACACGATCGATGCCCTCCCGCCCGCGGCGACGACATCGATGCTCCTCGACCGCCGGCACGGCCGTCCGCTCGAATACGACTACCTGACCGGAGCCATCATCGCCGCCGCCGATCGTCACGGGGTCCCGGTGCCGCGACTGCGCGACATCCACGACCGGCTGGTGAACCTCACGCCCGAGCCCGCGATCTAGCGGGCCCTCCCGCGAGACGGCTCAGGCCGTCGCGCGGTGCAGAGGTACCCCGGTCGCCATGATCTCGTCGAGCTGATGGAACGACTGCAGCAGACGTTCGCCGAACAGGCGCGGGTTGTCGCCGTCGTTCCAACTCGTCCAGGCGTGCCGCACCACGGCGAATACGACCAGGGTGATCAGTCGGGCCTTGGTGGTCAGGGCCGCCTCGTCCTCCGCGAGCGCGGGCTCATCACGCCGCAGGCGCGCCTCGACCACGGTGACGAGGTGCTCCTCGAAGGTCTTCATCGCGAACATCCGTCGCGCGAACAGCTCGGGATACTGCTTGAGCAGGGTGCGCCGCAGCTGCTGGGTCTCGATCTCCCCCGAGTCCGACTCGGTGGCGCGGGCGATCAGCGGACCGAGGCCGCGCAGCGCGCTCTCCCCGGGGCCGGCGGAGATGTACTCCTCCACCGCCGCCTCGTCGAGCAGCTCCGGGGCGTCGCCGACCAGCGCGCTCTCCTTCGACGCGAAGTAGTTGAAGAAGGTGCGCGGCGACACATCGGCACGGTGGCTGATCTCGTCGACGGTCACCTTGTCGAGCCCCCGCTCGGCGACCAGGGCGAGCGCCGAGCGCTCGATCGACCGCCGAGTGGCGAGCCGTTTGCGTTCGCGCAGGCCTCGGGTGCCGGCATCCAGACTCATGGTTACATTCTTGCACTCTGTGCAAACTTGCACAACGCGGGGGTCACCCGCGAGCTCAGCAGCGCGGGTCTGTCGTGGGCACCGTATCGTGCAGGAAGAAGTCGTCGACCGCGTCATCCACGCACGAATTCGACTTGTTATAGGCGGTATGGCCCTCGCCCGTGTAGGTGACCAGGTGACCGTTCTGCAACTCGGCGGCGAGGTTCTTGGCCCACACGTAGGGTGTCGCCGGGTCGTTCGTAGTGCCGACCACGATGATCGGCGCGGAACCGGCCGCGGCGATCGGTCCCCGCTCGCGGGTGGACTTGTACGGCCAGTCCGCGCAGGAGGTTCCGCCGTACGACATCTGCGGACCGAGCGTGGGTGCCACCTTCTTCAGTTCGGCCGCCTCGGCACGCATGGTCGCATCCGTGCTCGTCGACTTGTAGTCGAGGCAGTTGATCGCGATGAATGCCTCGGTCGAGTTGTCGTTGTAGGTGCCGTTGGCGTTGCGCTCGTAGTAGCTGTCGGCGAGCTGGAAGGCGTAGTCGGCATCACCCTTCTCGACACTCGAGAACAGGGTGTCGAGGTACTTCCAACTCGACTTGCTGTACAGCGGCAGGATGATCGCGGTGAACATCGTTCCGCTGCCCAGCTCGCGCCCGTCGCTCGACCGGATGGGGCTGGCGTCGAGGCTGTCGAGGAGAGCGCGGATGCGGGCGAGCGATGCGGCAACACTGCCGGAGAAGGGGCAGTCCTTGCCGGTGAGGCAGTCCTTGAGATACGCCGTCAGCGCGCTCTCGAAACCCTCCGCCTGCACCTTCGTGACGTCGAAGTCGCTTGTGGCGGGGTCGAGCGCACCATCGAGCACGAGGTGTCCGGTCTTCTTCGGAAAGAGCTCGGCGAAGGTCGCGCCGAGCAGCGTGCCGTAGGAGTAGCCGAGGTAGTTCAGCTTCTTGTCGCCGAGGGTGGCGCGCAGCAGATCGAGGTCACGCGCGGCACTGTTGGTGTCGACGAAGCCCAGCAGATCACCCGTGTACTTCAGGCAGGCCTGACCGAAGGCCGCAGCGGATGCCTCGTTCTCGGCGATCCAGGCATCCGAGTAGGTCGGTGCGCTGGGGATGGTGAACAGGTACGCGTCCAGCTGGGCGGGCTTGTCGTAGCACGACACCGCCGACGACTTGTTCACTCCGCGGGGGTCGAAGCCGACGATGTCGTAGCCGGCCTGCAGCTTCGAGTCGACCGCGAAGCTGACGCTGTCTTTGACGAAGTCGTAGCCGGAAGCCCCCGGGCCGCCGGGGTTGACCAGCAGCGATCCGAGCCGCGTTCCGGTGGCGGGCTTGCGGATCAGTGCGAGTGAGATCTTCGCCGCGCCCGGGTCTGCCCAATCGAGCGGAGCCGACGCGGTGCTGCACTGGAAGTCGCCCCCCGCGCAACTCTTCCACTTCAACACCTGGCCGTAGAACGGCTCGAGATCCGCGGCGACCTTCTCCCCGGTGGGGGTGGAGGCGGTGCTCTCCGGCTTCGGCACGAAGGCGCTGACGCACCCGGTGAGCGGCACGACCAGTGCGAGTACGGCCGCGATGATCGCGATGCGGGCGGAGCGGTGAGGTGTCAACGGTGTCCCTGGGTGCTGGCGGTGGGCGACAGACTACTGAACGATCGAGATCAGCATCGCCTCGAGCGCGAGGGCCGGTGCGACGTTGCCCTCGATGCGCTTTCGTGCGGTGGCGATCGCGTCCATCGTGGTGAGGGTAGCCGACGGCGAGGTGCGTTCGCTGACGGCAATCAGTCTGGGCAGGATCGCCAGGTTGATCGGCTCGCTCGGTGCACCGAGCTGCAGCAGCAGGATGTCGCGGTACAGCGAGAGCAGATCGACCATGATGCGGTCGATCCCATCGCGCAGGCTGCGGGTGGCGCGGCGCTTCTGGTCCTCCTCGAGGGTGCGCAACTGGGCCCGGAGCGCGGGCGGAATGGTGCCGCCGGGCTCGATGCCGAGCGACCGCAGAGCGCTTTCGCGTTCCTCCGCATCGCGCTCCTCGGTAATCGCCTTCGCATCATCGCCGGCCACCGCGAGCAGGGTGCCCGCGGCGATCACCGCGTCGGAGACCGAACGGATGCCGAGGGCCGTCTCGAGGGTCTGCTCGCGACGCCGTCGCGCCTCCTCGTTGGTGGCGAGGCGGTGCGCCATGCCGATGTGGCTCTGCGCCTCGCGGGCGGCGCGGGTGGCGATGTCGAGGCTGACATTGTCGCGACGCGAGATCAGGTCGGCGACGGCCGCGACATCCGGAACCCGCAGTCGCACGGTGCGCACGCGGGAACGGATGGTGGGCAGGAGGTCTGCCTCGCTGGGCGCGCAGAGGATCCAGACCGTGCGCGGCGGCGGTTCTTCGAGCGCCTTGAGCAGCACGTTGGAGGTGCGCTCGACCATGCGGTCGGCGTCCTCGATGATCATGACCCGGTAGCGGCTGACCGACGGCGAGAACTGCGACGACGCGACGATCTTCTTGACCTCGTCGATCTTGATGATCACGCCCTCGGTCGACAGGACTCCGAGATCGGGATGCGTGCGTGCCGCCACCTGGCGCCGCGTCGCCTCATCCCCCTCCAGGGTGCCGTCGCCGAGCAGGGCCGCCGCGAAGGCGTAGGCGAGGTTGGAGCGGCCGGACCCGGGCGGACCGGTGATCAGCCAGGAGTGCGTCATCGCGGACTGGGCAATCGGCGAATCGGCGAGGCTCGAGTCGGCCGCGGCCGCACGGAAGACCTCGATCGCCTCCGACTGGCCCGTCAACTCATCCCACACGCTCATCCGCCAAGCCTAAGCGGCGCCACCGACGGCGCGTTGCGGTGGGCGCCGCGCTGGCGGCGGCGTCACTTCCGAAATGCAGGCACGGCCCATGCTCGCGCGCGTGTCGCGCTTCCGCGCACGGCGTGTCACGCAGAATTGCCTGCATTTCGGAAATGGTGATCGCGGCACAACTCCGGCGGCAGATACGGCGGGGTCCGGCAGTCGCCGCACGGCAGCGCGGCGTCACTTCCGAAATGCAGGCACGACGCACGCTCGCGCGCGTGTTGGGCTTCCGCGAACGGCGTGTCACGCAGAATTGCCTGCATTTCGGAAATGAGCCGGCAATTCGGAAGTGAGCCGGCGCCAGCCCTGCGCGCTAGAGCAGCGTCGAAACCCGCGCGCGGATAGCCTCGGCGATCGACACGATGCTGTCCGTGGCCGGCAGCACGAGGAAGCGGTCCGGCTCGGCGGCCGCGAGGGCGAGGTAGCCGGCCCGCACGCGGGCGTGGAAGTCGCTCTTCTCGGCCTCGAGGCGGTCGTACCGGGTGCGCACCTCATCCAGCCGCTCCCGCCCGATCGCCTCGTCGAGGTCCAGCAGGATGGTGAGGTCGGGGCGGAAGTCCTCTGTCGCCCAGACGGAGATACCGCGCACCTCGTCTGCATCGAGCACGCGGCCGGCGCCCTGATAGGCGACGGAGGAGTCGAGGTACCGGTCCTGAATGACGATCTCGCCGCGCTCGACGGCGGGGCGCACCCTGGTGGCGATGTTCTGCGCGCGGTCGGCGGCGTAGATCAGGGCCTCGGCGCGGGGCGCGATGTGTCCGCGGCTGTGGAGCACGATCTCGCGGAGCTCGAGTCCGACATCGGTGCCGCCGGGCTCGCGCGAGCGCACGACCGTGTGCCCGGATGCCGCCAGCCACTCGGCGAGCAACTCCGCCTGCGTGGACTTCCCCGATCCGTCGCCGCCCTCGAAGGTGATGAAGAGGCCGGACACGGTCAGGAGGCCGACGTCTTCGTCGCCCGCGGAGTGGCGGGCTTCTTGGCGGCCGCGGTCTTGGCTGTCGCAGCCTTCGTGGTTGCGGCCTTGGTCGCCGTCGCCTTCTTCGCAGCCGGCTTCTTGGCCGGAGCCTTCTTCGCCGGGGTCTTCTTCACCGCGGGGCCCTTCGCCCGCTTGTCGGCGAGCAGCTGCACGGCGCGCTCGTAGTCGACCTCTTCGACGCTCTCGGCCTTGGGGATGGTGGCGTTGGTGATGCCATCC
>JBEVGK010000073.1:0-4761 GCA_040511795.1 Lacisediminihabitans sp.
CGAGAGCGCTACCGCTACGAGCTCACCCCGAGCGGCCGGGATCTCACCCCGGTGCTCGCCGCACTCAGCGCCTGGGGCGAGCAACACCGGCCGGGCCTGGCCGGACCGAGCGCGCTCTACCGACAGAGCGCCACCGGAGAGCCCGTCACGCTCGTCTTCCGCGCGATCGACGGCACCATCCTGTCTGATGACGAGGTCGAGGTCGTGCGGGGACCCGGGGCCCTGGTCGACCCGGCCAGTCTCTAGGCCGCAGATCGCCGAGCCGCTGCTCTGCTCGACGCTGCTCTGCCCGACGTCGCCCGTCTCGACGCCGCTTCTCTCGACGCTCTGAGTCCCCGTGCTACGGACGATCGCGCGCTCAGGCTGCACCGCTTCTAGGCTGGGCGCATGAGCTTTCTGCCGATCACTCCGCGCGATGAGCTGCGACCGCCGGCCCGCGCGGCCCTCGATCGTGAGATCGAGCTGCACGGCGGGGAATATTCCAACCTGCGGGCGGCGCTGCTCGGCAACCTCGCCAGTTTTCGCGCCTACAGCGAGTGGTATGCGCTCCGCGATGAGATCGCGCCGTGGATCGGGGAGCGTGCGGTCACCCTGTTCGCCTACGCGATCGCCGATGCCGCGGGTTCGCGAGTGCTTGCCCCGCACTTCCGCAAGATCCTGGTCGACGCCGGTGACGACCCGGTCTCTCCGCAGGTGACAGAGGCCGAGCAACGATTGATCGACTGGGGTCGGCTCATCGCGACAACGCCGCACGGCATCCCGGCCGAGTTCACCGCGCTGCTCGAAGAGACCTTCGCCCCGGAACGTCGTCTCACCCTTCTCGCCTTCGCCGGCCTCACCGTCGCCCTGGGGCTGCTGACCATCGTCGGCGCGATCCCCACCGACGATTCGCTGATCGAGTACGACGTGGCGTACAGCGACGACGAGGACCCGCTGCCGATCTGACCTCCGCGACCCGACCTGGCCCGCTGAACGCGCCGCCGGCTCGACCGGGCCCGCGTTCGCCGGTAGGTTTCGGGGGTGACTTCCGCCGAATGGACCCCCTGGATCTTCGCCACTCTCGGCGCCTGGGGGGTGCTCTTCTACGGACAGCTCGGTGCCCTCCTGGCCGCGCGCGCCGGGCGCCGGGCCGGGGCGAGCGAGGCAGAGGCGGGAGCCCGCCGAACGACGTCGGTGCGGGTGCTCTTCGGCGCTGTCGTGCTGTTCATCGCCGCAGTGTGGGTGGTGGATATCGCCGCCCGCCTGATCGGGACGACCGGAAGTGGCAGCAATCCCGCCGTGGGGGCCCTCCTGCTGACCATGCTCGCGGTGCTGCTGGCCGTGGTCGCGACGACGACGCTGTTCGCGGTCACGGATGCCGGCGGCGCAGGTTATTCGCGCCTCCGCACCGAGCTCGCCCGCCACGAACATTCCCGGGTGACCAGGGATGACATCGCCCGTTTCCGTTCGGAGCTGGACTCGCTGGACGCGGACCGCACGACGTATCGCGACGGAAAGCGGGTCCCGTGGTGGCATTTCGTGCCGGCGCTCGTCGGCCTGCTCGCGGTGCTGAGCCTGCTTCTCGGAGCGGAGCCGCGGTGGTGGCTCGGGCTGCTCGCTCTGCTGCTGCCCTCGGCGAGCATCCAGGTCGCGATCGCGACCGCGGGCGTCCGTGCAACCCGGCTGCGAGCTGCGGCCACCGCGGACGAGACCCTGCGGGTCGGGGTCGTGACGGCGCTCGACCTGCTGGAGCGACGGGCCGCCCGCGGCATCCCGGGACTCAGCGATCGTGTCAGTCGCGCCCTGCAGATCCTTCGCGAACAGGAGAAGAAATGACCGAGCCGTATCCTCCGTTCGCGGCGGTCACTCCCGCGGCCGAGCCCGTCAGCGAGCACCCGCAGCAGATTCTCGTCGCCGCTCCACCCCGCCGAAGTGCACTGGCGCTGGTGCTCACGGTTCTCGGCTTCGTGCTGCTCTCGGCCTTGCTGATCGTGGTCGTGCTGTACCTGTTCCTGGTGCTCGGGCCGACCGCGCTGCTCTACGCGGCGATCCTCGCGGCCGTGCCGCTGCTCGTCGTGCTGCTCGGCATCCGCTGGATCGATCGCTGGGAGCCGGAGCCGCGGGGCGCCCTGCTGTTCGCCTTCCTCTGGGGTGCCGCGGCATCCGTGTTCATCGCGCTGGTCTTCTCGGGCCTGACGCAGGCCTACGAGGCCCAGCACGGTCTCACCGGCACCGCGGCCGCGGACTTCTTCGAAACCGTCGTGCAGGCGCCGATCGTCGAGGAGGTCGCCAAGGGCTTCGGCGTGCTGTTGCTGCTCTGGGTGATGCGCAACACCTTCGACGGGCCGATCGATGGCATCGTCTACGCCGCCACGGTGGCGGTCGGCTTCGCCTTCACCGAGAACCTGCAGTACTTCGGTCTCGCCCTGATCGACGGCGGGGGACTCGGCGCGGTCGGCGTCGTATTCCTGTTGCGGGCGGTGCTGTCGCCGTTCGCGCACGTCATGTTCACCGCCTGCACCGGGCTGCTGCTGGGCCTGGCGGCGCGCTACACCGGCCGCCTCGGCGCGATCGGCTTCTTCGTGCTCGGCCTCATCCCGGCGGTGCTGCTGCACGCCTTCTGGAACAGCGCGAGCTACTGGGCCGACAACTGGTTCGGTTTCTACTTCACGGTGCAGGTGCCGCTGTTCATCCTGGCCATCGTCGGTGTCGTCCTCCTGCGACGGCACGAGCAGCGCATCACCCGCGAACGGCTCGCCGACTATGCGGCCGTCGGGTGGTTCACCCCGAGCGAGGTCAATCAGTTGTCCACCGGTGCCGGTAGGCGTCAGGCGACCTGGTGGGCGGGACGGTTCGGCCTGCGCCGCCAGTACCGCCGCTTCGTGACGGATGCCACGCGCCTCGCCTTCACGCGGCAGCGGCTCATCTCGGGCAGGGGTCACATCTCACGCGCGGACCGGATCCACACCGGCCAGTACGAGGCGACCCTGCTGAACAGCATCGTCGCCGATCGTCGGGCCCTCGCCGCGCTGCCACCGCTGCTCACGCTCCCGCCACGCTGACCTGGTCGGGCCGTCGGCCCTGATCCAATTCGCGCTGGTCGTATGGGCACTGGTCAGACCCACCCTCATCCGGTCACTAAAATAGATAGCCGGAATCAGTGGGGAAGTGCTCGTGGTCGATAGTGAACAGCGTGAGGTCGAGCCTGAGGTGGCGACGACGCGCGAGAGCGAACTGCACCGTGAGCAGGGCTACGTCGCGCGCCTCTACGCCCGCCTGGATGCGCTGAAGCTCGAGGCGGAGCAGCAGCTCGCCGCCATCCGCAAGCTCGATGTCGGCGGCAACCACCAGGGTCGCTCCGAGCGTGACACGTTCGCTCGCATCTACGAGGACCGCATCGTGCAGCTGCGCGACGTCGACGAGCGCCTCGCCTTCGGCCGGATCGAACTGGCCGATGCCGAACCGATCGGCGTCGAGCCGGGCGACGGCCCCGCTTCCGACGACGAGTCTCCGTACCGCTACATCGGCCGCATCGGATTGCGCGACGAAGACCTGCAGCCGATCCTGCTGGACTGGCGTGTTCCCCAGGCCAGCGCGTTCTACCAGGCCACCGCGGCGAACCCGCAGGGCACCCGCGCCCGCCGTCACCTGATCTCCCAGGGACGCAGCATCGTCCGGGTCGAGGACGAGATCTTCGACGTGAGCCTGCTCGAGGGCGACACCACCGAGCTTCAGGGCGAGGGGGCGCTGCTCGCCGCGCTGACCGCCCAGCGCACCGGGCGCATGACCGACATCGTCGCGACGATCCAGGCCGAGCAGGATCGCATCATCCGCTCCGACCTGAACGGCGTCCTCGTGGTGCAGGGCGGACCCGGCACCGGCAAGACGGCCGTCGCGCTGCACCGTGCCGCCTACCTGCTCTATTCGCACCGCGATCGGCTGCGCAATTCCGGCGTGCTCATCGTCGGGCCGTCCAACGCCTTCCTGCAATACATCGAGGCGGTGCTTCCCTCGCTCGGCGAGAGCGGTGTGGTGCTGGCGAGCCTCGGCCGGCTGTTCCCCGACGTCGAGGCGACGACAGAGGATGCCCCCGCCGTCGCCGCGCTCAAGGGCCGTGCCGAGATGGCCGACCTGGTCGCCCGCGCCGTCCGTTCCCGCCAGCGCGTGCCCGCCGAGCCACAGGTGCTCGACGTGAACGGCGACCGGCTCACCCTCGACCCGCAGCTGGTGCAGAACGCGATGCACCGTGCCCGCGAGAGCGGCAAGCCCTACAACGAGGCCCGCGTCACCTTCGTGAAGCAGGCGCTGAACGCGCTGAGCCGCGAATGGCTGGCGCAGCTGAAGTCCAACGGCAACTCGATGGACGACTCCGACCTGCCGATGCTGCGCGAAGACCTGCGCAGCGCAGAAGACGTGCGGGTCGCGCTGAACACCGCCTGGCTGCCGCTCACCCCCGAAAAGCTCGTGCAGGACCTGTATGCGCGCCCGCAGTGGTTGGCCGAGCTCACCCCGCGCTGGAGTGCGGAGGAGCGAGCCCTGTTGCGTCGCGACCGCACGGCGCCGTTCACCATCTCCGACATCCCGCTGCTGGATGAGGCTGCCGAACATCTGGGGGAGTACGACGTCGTCGACGCCGCCCAGAAGCGCGAACAGAAGCAGCAGCGCAAGCGCGACATCGAGAACGCCGAGGCCGCGATCCAGAACATGGACGTCACGGGTCTCGTCAACGCCAAGGACCTCGCCGACAACTTCGCCGAGCTCGCCGACCGCGGAACGAGGGCG
>JBEVGK010000074.1:0-4464 GCA_040511795.1 Lacisediminihabitans sp.
CTCTCGACGGCGAGATCGTGGCGCTCGGCCGCGGCGGCCGCCCCGACATCGGCGTGCAGCAAAAGCGCAGGAACGGGACCGATGCCCGGGAGATCGATCGGCTGCGAGCGACCACACCAGTGCAGCTCATGCTGTTCGATCTGCTCGCGCTCGATGGACAGTCCCTGCTGAAACTCAGCTACGACGACCGCCGCGCTGCCCTGCTGGGCCTCGTGCGTGATGTGCCCCCCGGCGTGGTGCAGGTTCCCCCGGCCTTCGAAGGCGGGGTGGACGAGGCGATGGCCACCAGTCTCGAGCTTGGACTGGAGGGCGTGGTCGCCAAGGAGCGCAGCGAGCCGTACAGCCCCGGCAAGCGCTCGCCCGCCTGGATCAAGATCAAACACCAGCGCACCCAGGAGGTGGTCGTCGCGGGCTGGAGGCCCGGCAACGGCAGGCGAAGCGGGGGTGTCGGGTCGGTGCTGGTGGGGATTCCGGATGCCCACGGCATCCGCTACGTCGGACGGGTCGGTACGGGCTTCAGCGACCGCACCCTCGACGAGCTCGCCGAGATTTTCGCCTCACGCGCCCAAACCACCTCACCGCTGCACGACGTGCCGGCGCTCGACGCCCGCGACGCATACTGGGTGCGGGCGGATCTGGTGGCAGAGGTGCAGTTCGCCGAGTGGACGGCTACCGGTCGGCTGCGGCAGCCGACCTGGCGAGGATTCCGTCCGGACAAATCCCCTGCAGACGTCGTCGTCGAATGACGCGGTGCCTCACGGCTGCGCCGCAGACGAGGGCGGGAGAGATTTATCCGTATGATCGTGAAAACGACGAACCGGCGACGACGGGCCGGTCATCGGCGGCTCGCACTCACGGTTCGACCCGGAACAGACCGTGTGAACCGGCACAGAGAACAGAACCGGCACAGAGAACAGACAGGAGGAGGGCGACGTGGGGAAGCTACTGTACGGCCCGACCATCGAGGTCATCTTCGACGACCGGGTGCTCGCTCATCTGCAGCTCGTGATCGGACTCAAGCTGCGCCGCGGCGAGAGCTTCTTCTTCTCCTGGCGCGACGAACAGAGTGTGGGCGACGGACGCAGCGTGATCTGGCTCGACCCGTCGATTCCGCTGGTGTTCCGCTACAACGGCGGTCGAATGCCCAAGATCAACCGCGAGTGGCTGGAAGTGCTCACCAACTCGTCCAACAGCGCGCAGGGTCTTCAGCTCACCGACGAGGTCGGCGCGCTCGGCAAGACGACAGAGGACTAGGGCCGGCGGGTTCCGCTGCCGCCCACGAAAAAACCGTCGGCCACCCGCATCCCCGCAGGCGACCGACGGATTCTTTCGACCCGTTCCCGACGGTTCAGGCCAGGTAGGAGTGCAGCTCGGCGGAGCGAAGTCGCTTGAGGCTCCGGGTCTCCAGCTGGCGCACGCGCTCGCGGGTGATGCCGTAGAGCTCGCCGACCTCGTCCAGTGTCATCGCCTGACGTCCGTCCAGGCCGAAGCGCAGACGTATCACTGTGGCGTCGCGCTGCGGCAGTTCGTCGAGGCGCCGGGTGATGTCGTCGTGGCGGAAGTCCAACTCCACCGCCTCGAACGGTTCCGCACTGTTTGCGTCCTCGATCAGATCTCCGAGCTCGGCGGTACCGTCGTCGCCGACGGGCAGCCCGAGCGATACCGTGTCGTGCTCGGTGCGCTGGAGTATGAGCACTTCCTCGGTGGTGATCTGAGCGGCTTCCGCGAGCTCGATCAGGGTCGGCACCCGGCCGAGCTCACCGCTCAGATCGCGACGGATGCGGTCGAGCTTCTCGATCTTCTCGACAGTGTGCACCGGGATGCGGATCAGGCGGCTGGCGTCGGCGATGCCGCGGAGGATCGACTGGCGGATCCACCAGGTGGCGTAGGTCGAGAACTTGTTGCCGGTGGTGTAATCGAACTTCTCGACCGCGCGCACCAGCCCGAGGTTGCCCTCCTGGATGACGTCCATGATCGGCAGCCCGCGACCGGCATAACGCTTCGCGATACTCACGACCAGACGCAGGTTCGCGTGGATGAAGTGCTCGTAGGCCGAGGCACCGTCCTGCTGCAGGTACTTGAGCTCGCGAGTCTCTTTGCCGGTTAGCCCCGGCGTCGTGTCCAGGCGTTCGCCGGCGATCACACCGACCTCGATGCGACGGGCGAGGAATACCTCCTCCTCGGCGGTGAGAAGGCGAGCGCGACCGATGCGCTGCAGATAGTCGCGCAGCGGGTCGACCGAGACCTCCATGCCGCGACCGGAGCTGGAGAAACGTTCCGAATAGCTGGTCACTGCAGTTGTCATTGCTGACCCCCAAATTGGTTACATTTCCGAAGTCATCTCAGGCTAGGGGACCCCGGGATTGCGCCGTCAGGGGGTTGACAAAACGACTGCCGTAATCTAGCCGTTAGCGTCTTACGTGAGCTGTCTCGCGAACCCGCGGAGCGGCGAAAAATCCGACGGCGCTCTCCCAATCGGCGAACACCTCGTCATGATCGGGCATTTTGATGTTGAGGACCTCGTACCGCATGTTGCGATACTGAATGAATCCCAGCACCTTGGCTGCAGATCCGTCACTCAACCGGCCATCGGCTATCCGCCATTCGTCCACAGAGATTCTGCTCACGAGCAGATATTCGGCGGGGCATGGACCTTCGGCGTTGTTCTTCATCGAACCTCCCAGCGCGATCTCGGCGACGGCTCGGTCCGGGTTCGTAATGCCCGCGGCCCACGTCGGTCGATTGCGTCAATGTTAAGCTCCCGCACCCGATCGGCAATAGGGGGTTGACTCCTCAGGAAGGCGCATCATCATGGGTTTCACGGGGCTGAATTCCACGTCCAGGGGCGACTCAGCACCGCTTTGTTATTCTTGACCCCGACATCCGTGCACACCGAGCCCACCCCGACCTCGTCGACACAGGGGCGGAGGACCACTGCTTCATGACATCCAGGCGCTACTTTCTGGTCACCCTACGTGACACGATGCGTTCGCCGACCGCTCAGCGCGAAACGCGCAAGTCTCTGATCGTCGGGGCAGCGCTCGCCGCCTGTGCGCTGGTCGGCGTCACCGTCGTGCCGCCGCCCCCGAGCGCGTACGCCGCGCAGCTGCACGACGCCTATCTGGCCGAGCAGGTGCAGAAGCTCTCGCTGTCCGACGACTCGACTGTCACCGCGCTCTCCCGTGACGTCTACTCGGGCACTCCCGGCGCGCAGACGCTCGCGGCGAATGGTACGAACTATGACTGGGCGAAACTGGTCATGTCGTCGGCAGGCTGGCCGATGAGCGACGCGAACGTCACTGTGATGACCCGGTGGATGCGCCAGGAGAACGGTCCGAACGACTGGTGGAACCGCAACAATCCACTGAACAACGGCTGGGGTTCGGGCGGCGGTGCCGGACTCGGCAGCTATCCCGATCTCGTGACCGCGGCCAAGATGGCGGCGGCGAACCTCCAGCAGAATCCGGTGTTCCGCGAGGTGGCGGCCGATTTCGCCGCCTCCGCGCCCACCGAGGTCACCGAGCACGCGATCTGGGCGTCTCCCTGGGCGAGCAGCCACTACGCCAATGGCGCGCACTGGCACTACACGCCGGTCGACGTCTTCCAGGCGCCACCCGCCGCCTGGGGCTGACGACTGTCGGTACCGGTGCGTACGGTGATCAGGTGACCATCTGCGTGATTCCGTCGTGCGATTCCGTGGTGGAAGCGGATGCTCCGCTCGCGCTGTGCCTCAACCACCTGCTCGAGGCCCACGGCTGGGTGGTCGGCGCCGTCGGGGAGACCGACCTGCTGCCATCCCCGTGTGCTGCCTGCGGTTCTCGGCTGGGCGTGCACTATCCCTCTGGCTGGCTCTGCGCTGTCTGCGAGTGGCGGGTCGGTGAGCTGCCCGACGCGCTGTCGCCCCCGCGGGTCGACGTCGTCTATTACCTCCGCTATGGCGATCGGGTCAAGATCGGAACCTCGGCGAATCCACGCCAGCGCATCGCCTCCCTTCCGCACGACGAGGTGCTCGCGTTCGAGCCGGGAGACCGCTCCCTCGAGCACCGGCGGCACCTGCAGTTCGCACCCCACCGCATCCCGCGCACCGAGTGGTTCGAGGCCAACGACGAGCTGGCCAGGCTCGTCGAATCCCTGCGCCAAGGAAGTCCCGACCCGTGGGCGCGGTACGCCCGCTGGGTGAGCGAGGCCGTCGCGCTGCGCGGCAGGACTGACGAGAGCCCCGGGCACCGCTAGCCGCTGATCAGTTCGACCGACACGATGCGGTCGTCGCCGTCGCGCGGCGAGCCGCGCCCATCGGTGTTGTTGGTCACGAACCAGAGCGAGCCGTCGCGACCTTCGACGACCGAGCGGATGCGCCCGTACTCGCCCACGAAGTACTCCTGCGCCGTGGTCGGGTTCGCGACGGGGATGCCGCGGATGCGCTCGCCCTTCAGATTCGCGATGAAGACCGTGCCACCGATCACG
>JBEVGK010000075.1:0-5084 GCA_040511795.1 Lacisediminihabitans sp.
CTCGTACGGCCAGCCCATCAAGCTTGCAAGGAGCACATTGGACAAGCAGCGTGACTTCGTTCTCCGCACCATCGAAGAGCGCGGCGTCAAGTTCATCCGACTCTGGTTCACGGATGTCGTGGGCACCCTGAAATCCGTCGCCATCGCACCCGCAGAGGTCGAGGGCGCATTCGCAGAGGGCCTCGGTTTCGACGGCTCCGCGATCGAGGGGCTGACCCGGTCCTACGAGGCCGACGTTCTCGCCCACCCCGACCCGGCGACGTTCCAGATCCTGCCCTGGCGCGGGGAGATCGACCCGACGGCGCGCATGTTCTGCGACATCACCACCCCCGATGGCCAGCCTGCGGTCGCCGATCCGCGCAACGTGCTCAAGCGCACCCTCGCGACCGCCGCGGACCGCGGCTTCAGCTTCTACACGCATCCCGAGGTCGAGTTCTACCTGCTGAAGAGCTCGCAGTACGGACCGGACGGTCCCGTGCCGGTCGACAACGCCGGCTACTTCGACAACGTTCCCGGGGGCACAGCGCACGACTTCCGCCGCCGTTCGGTGCGCATGCTCGAAGACCTCGGGATCTCGGTGGAGTTCAGCCATCACGAGGCGGGACCCGGGCAGAACGAGATCGACCTCCGCTACGCGGATGCGCTCACCACCGCCGACAACATCATGACCTTCCGCACCGTGGTCAAAGAGGTGGCGATCGAGCAGGGCGTCTACGCGACGTTCATGCCCAAGCCGCTCTCCGGCGAACCCGGGTCGGGCATGCACACCCACATGTCGCTGTTCGAGGGCGACACCAACGCCTTCTTCGATCCGGGCGGCCAGTACCAGCTGTCCAAGATCGGTAGGCAGTTCATCGCCGGTCTGCTGCGTCACGCGCCGGAGATCACCGCGGTGACCAACCAGTTCGTCAACTCCTACAAGCGCCTGTGGGGCGGGTCCTCGCAGAACAAGCTCGGCGAGGCACCGAGCTTCGTCACCTGGGGGCACAACAACCGTTCCGCGCTGGTGCGTGTTCCGCTGTACAAGCCGGGCAAGGGGCAGAGCGCCCGGGTCGAATACCGCGCGATCGACTCCGCGGCGAACCCCTACCTCGCCTATTCGCTGCTGCTCGCCGCGGGGCTCAAAGGCATCGAGGAAGGCTACGAACTTCCCCCCGAGGCCGAGGACAACGTCTGGGAGCTGTCCGATTCCGAGCGCAAGGCGCTGGGCTACCAGAAGCTTCCCGCGAGTCTGGACCACGCGGTGTCGCTCATGGAGGACTCGGAGCTCGTCGCCGAGACCCTGGGTGAGCAGGTGTTCAACTTCGTGCTGCTGAACAAGCGACAGGAGTGGCGCGAGTACCGCGCCCAGGTCACGCCGTACGAGCTGAAGAGCAACCTGGAGGCGCTCTAGGTCCGAGTGTTTGGGCCTCGCTGATCGGCCACGGCGGCCGGTTGGCCGAGAGTAGGGCGGGATTGGTGCGATGACGCGAGAGCAGACCACCCTCACCGAGCTCGCGCGCCTGGGTTTCGCGGAACTCGATCCCACCGCGACCCTGCTCGAGGAGCTGTCGGCGAGCATCGAGGTCGAGTCGCTGCTGCCCCTCTTCGCGCACGCCGCAGACCCGGATCAGGCGCTCCGGATGCTGTGCTCGCTCCTGCGCCAGGCTCCGGTCGAGACCGCTGCCGCTCTTCGTGATCCCGCTGCCGCGGACCGGCTGGTGCGGGTGCTCGGCGCCTCCGCCGGCCTCGGGGAGTTCCTGCTCCGTCACCCCGATCAGCTGACGGCGCTGCGCGAGCCCCTGCCGCACCCCCTCAGCCCGGAAGAATACCGCTCCGACCTGGTGGGCTCAGTCGCCGGCGTCACCGGCGCCACGACGGAGGAAGGGGCGTGGAACGCGCTCCGCATCCGTTACCGCCACCACCTGGTGCGACTCACGGCATTCGATCTCGACCAGAGCGACCCGCTGGCCGGGATCGCCACCGTGTCCGCGGCACTGGCCGACCTGGCCGCGGGCGCTCTGGATGCGTCGCTGACGGTGGCCCGCGGCACCGTCGCCTTCCCGCCCGAACAGGTCGCCGCCACGAAGCTCGCCATCATCGGGATGGGCAAGGCGGGTGCCCGCGAACTCAACTATGTGAGCGACGTCGACGTGATCTACGTGGCCGAGCCGGCATCCGTCTCGCCTAGCCAGCAGGGCGTCGCAGAGCCCGAGCCGCTATCTACCGCGCGCGCCGTCGAAATCGCGACCAGGCTCGCCATGCAGACCATGCGGGGAATCCACGATCTCGCACTCGAGCCGCCGCTGTGGGAGGTGGATGCGAACCTGCGCCCGGAGGGCAAGGACGGTGCGCTGGTGCGCTCGCTCGAGTCGCACCTCGCGTATTACGACCGCTGGGCGAAGAGCTGGGAATTCCAGGCGCTCCTGAAGGCCAGGCCGCTCGCCGGCGATCTCGAGCTGGGCGATCGGTACGTCGACGCGATCGCCCCGAAGGTCTGGAACAGCGCGTCCCGCGAGGGCTTCGTCGAGGGCGTGCAGCGGATGCGCGAACGGGTCACGCAGAACATCCCCGGCGACGAGCTCGAATACCAGCTCAAACTCGGGCCGGGCGGACTTCGTGACATCGAGTTCACCATCCAACTGCTGCAGCTCGTGCACGGACAGACCGATCCTGAGGTGCGGCAGGGCGCGACCCTCCCGGCCCTCGCCGCTCTCGCGGAGCAGGGCTACATCGGTCGGGTGGAGTCCGCCGAATTCGCACGGGACTATCGTTTTCTGCGCCTGCTGGAGCACCGGCTGCAGCTGGCCAAGCTGCGCCGCACCCATCTCATGCCGAGCGACCCGGATGCGGTGCGCATCCTCGCCCGTGCCACCGGCCTGACCTCCAGCGGCGCAGACCTGATCGAACAGTGGAGCCGCACCAAGCGGGCGGTGCGCAGCCTGCACGAGCGGTTGTTCTACCGGCCACTCCTCTCGGCCGTCGCCGCGCTTCCCGAGGACGGCATGGCGCTCACCAGCAGTCAGGCCGAGGCCAGGCTCGCGGCGATCGGCTTCCGCGACCCGCGAGGTGCGCTATCGCACATCGCCGCGCTCACCAGCGGGGTGTCGCGGCGGGCGGCCATCCAGCGCCATCTGCTGCCGGTAATGCTGCAGTGGTTCGCCGAGGGGGCGGACCCCGACTACGGGTTGCTCGCGTTCCGCAAGCTGAGCGACGACCTGGGGGAGTCGTACTGGTTCCTCCGCATGCTGCGGGACTCCTCCGGTGCAGCGCAGAGGCTCACCAGCGTCCTGTCCGGGTCTCGCTTCATCGGGGTGTTGCTGGAGCGCATTCCCGAAGCGGCAGCGTGGTTCGAACACGAGACGGAGTTGCGCCCGCGGCCGCTTGCAGCCCTGCTGGAGGAGGCCGCGGCGACGGTCGCCAGGCACGACGACGAGGCGACCGCGACACTCGCCCTGCGGGCCGCCCGCCGCCGCGAGGTACTTCGCCTCGCCATCGCCGCGGTGCTTGGCCAGATCGACGTCGAGCAGCTCGGTCGTGCCCTCGCCGACGTGACCACGACCCTGCTGACCGGCGTGCTCTCGGTCATCCGGTCCGCCGATCCGCACGATGGCATCGAGTTCGGCATCATCGCGATGGGGCGCTATGGGGGAGGCGAGCTCGGCTTCGGCTCCGACACCGACGTCGTGTACGTCTATCGGGCGACAACGGCGACGCCCGAGACCGCTCAGGCGCGTGCGGAGATGATCGTCTCGTTCCTGCAGCGGTACACCGAAGATCTGCGTCTACCGCTCGATCTCGACATCGGACTGCGTCCGGAGGGCAAGAACGGGGCGGTGGTGCGCTCGCTCGAGTCCTACCGCGCGTACTACCGGCGATGGTCGCTCACCTGGGAGGCGCAGGCGTTGCTGCGCGCCCACGGTACGGTCGGCGATCCCGGCCTACTGGAGGACTTCGTCACGATGGCCGACGAGGTGCGGTATCCCGCGGACATCCCGGAGCAGGATGTCCGCGAGGTTCGCCGGATCAAGGCGCGCGTCGAGTCAGAGCGCCTGCCCCAGGCCGCCGACCCCGCGCGGCATCTCAAGCTCGGCCGTGGCTCGCTGAGCGACGTGGAGTGGTTCGTGCAGCTGATACAGCTGCAGCATGCAGCGCGCATCCCCGCGCTGCGCACCACCTCGACCCTCGACGCCCTCGAGGCGGCGCGTGAACACGGCTTCCTTTCCGACGTGGAGGCCCGGCGTCTGCGCGAGGCCTGGATCTTCGCCTCGCGGGCGCGTTCTGCGCTCACCCTGTGGACGGCGAAGACGACGGATGTGCTGCCTACCGACCGTCAGCAGCTCGATGGTGTCGCTCGACTGCTGGAATATCCACCCGGATCGGCCAGCAGGCTCGAAGAGGACTACCTGCGGGTGACGCGATTGGCTCGAGCGGTCTTCGAGAAGCGCTTTTACGGCTGACGCTGGAGCTCGCCGCCAATGGGCGGCAGCGGTGGCGCGCGTCTGGTGATGAGCGCAATCAGGACCGCGTGAACGGTGCCATGAATTGTGCAGAGAGCGCTTTTCGGCATCGCTATGACGCCACCCCGGATGACAGTCATGTTACGAGTCGGTAAACCTTCTCAATCGCGGGGATTCATCACTTTGACTCAATCGGGCGACGCTCCGTGTACCCCGTTCGGGTCGCATGAGTCAGCCGTGATGGCCGCAACGAGACAGCGCAAAGCCGTTCGTGCACTACGAATCAATGCGTTGTAATAGTTCGTAACAGGCTGTTGACCTGCGCTTTATCCGACGCGGTCCTGCGTCTGGTGGACCCGGTTTCAGTCGATCACCCACTGCTGCCGTGTCCACCAAACGGGGGTCACCCGCAGCGTCGGTCAAAGTGCTGACACCCTCGGTAGTGGTGAAAGTGAGATTTGATCTGAAACCGGCGACAAACCGGTCTACCCCCATTTGACCCGCCTTGCGCACCCCTCGAATGCGTGTCAATAATCGGCTTACCCGAAGAAATGACCAGTTCCCCAGCGTCGCGGAAACACAACACAGCATCACATCGAGGAACTCGTGTTCATCTTCATTCTTCAAATCAGGCACATGCTCGAG
>JBEVGK010000076.1:0-4656 GCA_040511795.1 Lacisediminihabitans sp.
CGGTCGCCCGCACCTCGCGGCGCTGACGCAACTCCTCCCAGTTGAGCACGGTGGCCTCCGCACCCATGTGCACGAGCATCGCGCTGATCGCCTCGCCGTCACGGATGACGACCCGGTGGACGCCGCGCACCTCGCGTGCCTTCGCGGCAACGCCAAGGCGGCCAGCTGCTCCGACGAGGGCCATCGCCGACTCGTTGCCGGGGCAGGTGACCTCGAGGGCGGCGGAGCGCCCCGGGTCGGTGAGAGAACCACGGGCCAGGAACGCGCCGCGCCAGACGGCGGAGAGCTCTTCCCTGCTGCCGGTGGTGAGCTTGTTCGGGAGACCGCGGATGGGGCGGCGGCGGGCGTCGAGCAGACCGGTCTGGCGGGCGAGGGTCTCGCCGCCCTCGAGCACGCGGACGAGGTAGTGGCTGGTGCGGCGCAGTCCGGAGGCGGAGATCACGGAGACCTCGCTCTTGACGCCATACAGTTCGGCCAGGTCTTTGCGTACCCGGCGGGCGAGCTGAGCGGTGTCGAGCTCGGATTCGACCGCGATGCGTCCGGAGATGAGGTGGAGGCCGCCGGAGAAGCGCAGAATGGTGGCCAGCTCCGCCGCGCGCACCGTGGTCTTGCTCACCTCGATGCGGGCGAGTTCATCTTTGACGTCGGCGGTGAGAGCCAATCTGGGGCTTCTTTCTGTTGTATCGGAATCCTGGATGCCGCGCCCACATCCGTCAAGCGGAGAAATGGGGGCGGGTGGCCGCTGGCGCGGCGAATCTCACTCGCGACCGAGGTCGCGGTGTTTGACGCTGACGGCGACGCCGGGCTGTTCTCGCAATAGGCGAGCGAGCCTCTCGGCGACCGCGACGGAACGGTGTTTACCGCCCGTGCATCCAATGGCGATCGTAGCGTGTCTCTTGTTCTCCCGCTGGTAGCCGGCCAGGACGGGCGCCAGCGCGCGGGTGTAGTTCTCGACGAAATCGGTTGCGCCCTCCTGGGCGAAGACGAAGTCGGAGACCTCGGCATCGAGGCCGCTGCTGCCCCGCAATTCCGGCACCCAGAACGGATTGGGGAGGAATCGCATGTCGGCCACCAGATCGGCGTCGGTGGGCAGGCCGTACTTGAATCCGAAGCTCATCAGGGTGACCTGCAGGCCGGGCGTTTCGGCATCGGAGAAGGTCTCCTGCACCGTGGTGGCGAGCTGATGGATGTTGAGATCGGAGGTGTCGACGATGATGTCGCTCGACTCGCGCAGGTTCAGCATCCGCTGCCGTTCCGCACCGATGCCGTCGAGCAGCGTGCCGTCGCCCTGCAGCGGATGCGGGCGACGCACCTGCTCGAAGCGGCGCACCAGCGCGGCATCGGTGGCCTCGAGGAACAGCACACGCACGGGATTGTTCTCGCGGAGCGACTCGACGATCTGCTCGAGGTCGGAGAACAGGTTGCCGCCGCGCACGTCGACGATCGCCGCGATCTTGGGCAGGGTGTCGCCGACCCGGCTGGCCAGCTCCACGAGCGGGCGGAGCATCTGCGGCGGCAGGTTGTCGACCACGTACCAGCCGAGGTCTTCGAGCGCATTGCCGACCGTCGACCGCCCGGCGCCGGACATGCCGGTGACGATCAGGACCTCCTGTTTGTCGCTCTCCGCGCTCATGCAGCCAGCCTACTTAAGTCGCTCGCCCGCGCGAGCCGCCGGTTCGCCGGGGTTCCCTGCACGACCGGCGGTCATTGGCGCAGTCGCTCGTAGATGGTCTGGGCCAGCGTCGGGCCGATGCCCTGTACCTCGGCGATGGCGGTCTGGTCGGCCTTGCGCAGCTGGGTGACGGACCCGAAATGCCGCAGCAGCTCCTTGACCCGGGCCGGGCCGAGGCCCGGGATCTCGCCGAGCTGCGACGAGACGTCCTTCTTGCGGCGCTGCCGCTGGTAGCTGATCGCGAACCGGTGCGCCTCGTCACGGATGCGCTGGATCATGAACAACGCATCGCTGTTGCGCGGGAGGATGACCGGGTAGTCCGAGTCGGGCAACCAGATCTCCTCGAGCCGCTTGGCGATGCCGCAGAGCTGGATGTCGGTGATGCCGGCGTCCTCCAGCGCGCGCTTGGCCGCGGCGACCTGCGGCTGGCCGCCGTCGACGATGAGCAGGTTCGGGCGGTAGGCGAACTTCTGGCGACGAGACTCCGCGGCCGGGTCGACGATGTCGTCGGCGACGGGGTCGGCCGACACAATCACCTCGGGGTCTGATTCGCTGCCGGTCGGGTCGAGGTAGGCCAGTCGGCGACTCAGGGTCTGGTAGATCGACTCGGTGTCATCCGTCGACTCCGGGATGCTGAACCTGCGGTATTGGTCCTTGCGCGGCAGCCCGTCTTCGAAGACCACCATCGAGGCGACGATGTTGGTGCCGCTGAGGTGGGAGACGTCGTAGCACTCCATGCGCAGCGGCGCCTCCGGCATGCCGAGGGCGTCCTGGATGTCGGCGAGGGCCTGGGAGCGCGCGGTGAAGTCGCCGCTGCGGCGGGTCTTGTAGAGCATCAGCGCGTTCTTGGCGTTCGTGCCGACCGTCTGTGCCAGGGCGGCCAAGTCGCCGCGCTGGGCCACACGGAGGCCGACCTTGCCTGCGCTCTCGCGGGACGCGCGGATGCCGGTGAGCCAGACCTCGAGCTCCTTCGCGTCCTCCGGCAGCTCGGGTACGACGATCTGGCGCGGCGGCACGAGCTCCTCCTCGTAGGCGTTCTGCAGCACGAGTTCCACGAGCTCGCCGAGCCCCAGGTCGAGTTCCTTGTCGACCACCCAGCTGCGCACACCGCGGATGCGCCCGCCGCGCACGGTGAACTGCTGCACGGCGGCGGCGAGCTCGTCGTGAGCGATGCCGAACACGTCGGCGTCGACGTCTTCGGCCAACACCACCGTGCTCTTGGACAGCGCGGTCTCGAGCGCTCCGAGCTGGTCGCGGAACCGTGCGGCCGACTCGTAGTCCTGGGTCTCGGCCGCCGCCATCATCTTCTTGCGGACATCCGTGATGTAGCGCGAGTCGTTGCCCGCCATGAAGGAGGCGAAGTCGACGGCGATCGACTTGTGGTCCTCCTTGCTGATGCGCCCCACGCACGGCGCCGCGCACTTGCCGATGTCACCGAGCAGACAGGGGCGGCCGGTCTGCTCTGCGCGCTTGTAGGTGGCGTCCGAACAGCTGCGCATCGGAAAAGCCTTGAGCATCAGGTCGACGGTCTCGCGGATCGCCCAGACCTTGGTGTACGGGCCGAAGTAGCGTGCACCCTTCAGGTTCTTATGGCGGGTGACCAGCACCCGTGGCACGTCGTCGCCGAGAGTGATCGCGAGGTACGGGTAGGACTTGTCGTCTTTGAACTGCACGTTGAAGGGCGGGTCGAACTCTTTGATCCAGGTGAACTCGAGCGAGAGCGCCTCGAATTCGGTACCGACGACCGTCCATTCGACGGATGCCGCGGTGAGCACCATGCGCCGGGTGCGCTCGTGCAGGCTGCGCAGCGGCTGGAAATAGTTGCTCAGCCGGGCTCGCAGGTTCTTCGCCTTGCCGACGTACAGCACGCGCTGATTCTGGTCTCGGAAGCGATAGACGCCCGGCTGCTGCGGGATCTCCCCCGCCTTCGGCCGCCAGCTCACCGTGCCCGACATGGGCGGCCTCGGCGCCGCCGCGCCGAGAGGAGAGCGCCGGGGAGGGGTCGTCGTCGCCATCGTGCCGACCCTACGCCGAGGCGCGGGCGGGCTTGCGCGACTGCTTGGCGGCCGGCTTGCGGGACGACACCCTGACGATCGGCGCCGGGGCCGGCTCGAGGATCTCGGCGAGGAACTGGCCGGTGTGGCTGTTCTCCACCGCGGCGAGCTGTTCCGGAGTGCCGACCGCGATGACCTGGCCGCCGCCGGCTCCACCCTCGGGACCCATGTCGATCAGCCAGTCGGCCGACTTGATGACGTCGAGGTTGTGCTCGATGACGATCACGGTGTTGCCCTTGTCGGCGAGGCCGTTCAGCACCAGCAGCAGCTTGCGCACGTCTTCGAAGTGCAGGCCGGTGGTCGGCTCGTCGAGCACGTAGATGCTGCGGCCCATCGACCGCTTCTGCAACTCGGTGGCGAGCTTGACGCGCTGCGCCTCGCCGCCCGACAGGGTCGTCGCACTCTGGCCGAGCCGCACATAGCCCAGGCCGACGTCGACCAGGGTGTTGAGGAAGCGGCTGATCGAGGAGATCGCCTCGAAGAACTCGGCGGCCTCGCTGATCGGCATGTCGAGCACCTCGGCGATCGACTTGCCCTTGTAGTGCACCGCGAGGGTCTCGCGGTTGTACCGGGCACCGTTGCAGACCTCGCAGACGACGTAGACGTCGGGAAGGAAGTTCATCTCGATCTTGATGGTGCCGTCGCCCGAACAGTGCTCGCAGCGGCCGCCCTTGACGTTGAAACTGAACCGGCCGGGCAGGTAGCCGCGGGACTTGGCGTCGACGGTCTCGGCGAACAGGTTGCGGATCTTGTCGAACACCCCGGTGTAGGTGGCGGGGTTCGAGCGTGGGGTGCGGCCGATCGGCGCCTGGTCGACGTGCACGACCTTGTCGAGGTTGTCGAGCCCGGTGACGCGGGTGTGCTTGCCGGGGATCTGGCGGGCGCCGTTCAACTCGTTGGCGAGCACCTTATACAGGATGTCGTTGACCA
>JBEVGK010000077.1:0-5699 GCA_040511795.1 Lacisediminihabitans sp.
GACGGAGAGGTACTTCTGTGACATCTCGCGAACCGTTGTGCAGGGGTTGCTGCACAACGGATGTCCGGGTGCGATGGCGATTCCGTTGTGCAGCAGTTGCTGAACAACGGATGTCCGGGTGCGACTGCGATTCCGTTGTGCAGCAGTTGCTGAACAGTCGTGGCAGGCGGGGACCGCGGCAGGCGGGAACACCCGCGCCGCGGGAGCGGCGGGCGCCGCGACGCCGCCTCCCGCCGGCACCTTACAGCGCGCGGGCGTACTGCTTCGGCCAGTAGGGCAGCTCGTAGCCGAGCTCGCGCGCCACGGTGAGAGGGAAGTTGGGGTCGATGAGGGCGGCACGGCCGATCATCACCGCGTCCGCCTGGCCTGAGGCGACGACATCCTCCGCCTGGCGGCCCTCGGTGATCAGCCCGACCGCGCTGACCTCCACCGCCGACTGATGCTTCACGAAGTCGGCGAAGGTCACCTGATATCCCGGAGCGGTCGGCACGCGGACACCGGCCATCAGCCCACCGCTGGAGATGTCGAAGAAGTCGGCCCCGGCATCCCGCGCCCATTGGGCGACGATCGCGGTCTGCTCCGGCGTCCAGCCCGTGTCGGAGCCGATGCCCTCGACCCAATCGGTGGCGGAGAAGCGGACGAACAGCGGCACGCCGGCCCCGACCTCTGCCCGCACGGCAGCGATCACCTCGAGCAGCAGGCGGGCGCGATTTTCGAGGCTTCCGCCGTACTGGTCGCCGCGCAGGTTCGACAGCGGTGAGAGGAACTGGTGCAGCAGGTAGCCGTGCGCTGAGTGCAACTCGAGCACGTCGAAACCCGCATCCACGGAACGGCGCGCGGCCGCGGCGAAGTCGGCCACAACCTGCGCGATGCCGTCGAGGCTGAGCGCGTCCGGGCTCGCATAGCCGTCGAAGGCGACCGCCGAGGGCGCGACCGTGGGCCAGCCACCCTCCTCCAGCGGCACGCTGCCGCGCACCGCCGACCAGGGGCGGAAGGTCGAGCCTTTGCGTCCGGCATGGGCGAGTTGGATGCCCGCGGCGGCCCCCTGGGAGTGGATGAAGTCGACGATAGGTCGCCAGGCATCCCGCTGCTCGTCATTCCAGATGCCGGTGTCCTGGGGGGAGATGCGGCCCGCGGCGGTGACCGCGGTGGCCTCGCTGATCACCAGTCCGAAGCCGCCGCGAGCCTGAGCGCCGAGATTGACCAGGTGCCACGCCGTGGGCACGCCGTCCTCCTCCAGCACCGAGTACTGGCACATCGGCGCGACCCACAGCCGGTTGCGGAAGGTCACGTCGTTGATGCTGATCGGACGGAACAGGGCTGGCGTGATTTCTGGCATGGATTCCTCGGGCTGGGAAACGAGCTTCTTCTGGCAGAAGGCGCCGGTGGGGTGACCTTATTCCCTGCCGGGCGAATATCGTGGCAGCCATGAGCACCTTCTCCGAATGGACCCCGACCGATGCCGGTCGCCACATCCGAGTGCCCGTCGCCACCGATGACAAATACAGCAGGGGAGTGCTCGGCGTCGTCACGGGCTCGGCCGAGTACCCGGGCGCCGCGGTGCTCGGCGTCGAGGCCGCCCTGCACACCGGGGTCGGGATGCTGCGCTACCTGGGCCCTGCGCGGGCGAGCGACTTCGTGCTGCAGCGCCGACCAGAGACCGTCACCGCGCCGGGCCGGGTGCAGGGCTGGCTGCTCGGATCGGGACAGGACGCCGCACTGCGCGACCCGGAGACGGCCGGCCGTCTCGATGTGGCGCTGCACCAGGGCCTCCCCACCGTGATCGACGCGGGAGCCCTCGACCTGGTCGATCGCTCCGGCGGACCCACCATCGTGACCCCGCACTTCGGCGAGCTCGCCCGCATCGTCGACGCCAGCACCGAGCAGGTCGCGGCGAACCCCGCGGCCTGGGCGGTGCGCGGTGCCGAAGCGCTGGGCGTGACCGTGCTGCTCAAGGGACACTCGACCTACGTTGCAGCACCCGATGGAACGCGAATCGTCGCGACGAGTGCTCCCGCCTGGCTCGCGACCGCCGGCGCGGGCGATGCGCTCGGGGGGATCCTCGGCGCGCTGGTGGCGACGCACGGTGACGAGATCGCCGCGGACAGTGGCATGCTCGCGCGGCTCGGGGCCACGGCATCCGTCATCCATGGTCTGGCAGCGACGCGTGCCGGCGGCGGCGGACCGTTCACGATCGTCGATCTGATCCGCGCGGTGCCGGTCACGATCGCCGGGCTGCTGCGCTGAGCGCCCCTAGGCTGGGTCGGTGACCACGCCCCGCCCGAACCGCCCCGCGTGGTACACGTCTCCCGGGCTGCTCTGGTCGGCGTTCGTCGTCGTGCACTTCGTGCTCGGGCTGCTCAACCTGCGCGGGCCGGGCTACCCGCTCGGCGACGTCAGCGCGGTCTACACCTTCTGGACCGACCAGGCGATCGTCGGCCACTACTGGGTCGGCATCGACGGCCCGTGGGTCTATCCGATCCTGGCGATCCTGCCGATGCTCGCCGCCCGCATCTTCGGCATGAGCGAGTACTCGGGCGTCTGGCTGGCGATGATCATGGTGCTCGACGCCATCGCTTTTGCGGTGATCGTCGGCTGGGGCTCGCGGCGTCAGAACAGCCTCGTGGCCTGGTGGTGGCTCGGCTTCCTGCTGCTGCTCGGTCCGATCGCGCTCGGCCGCATCGATTCCGTCACCGTGCCGCTGGCCATCGTGGGCGTGCTGCTCGTCGCCACGCGGCCGAGGCTGGCCGCATTCATCCTCACGATCGCCACCTGGATCAAGGTCTGGCCTGCCGCCATCATCATCGCCATCGTCATCACCGTGCGGCAGCGGCTCGCCGTTGTGCTCACCGGTCTGATCACCAGCGTGCTGATCGTCGCCACGGCGCTGGCCCTCGGCAGCGGCACCAATGTCTTCAGCTTCATCACCGAGCAGACCGGGCGAGGCCTGCAGGTCGAGGCCCCGATCGCGACGATCTGGCTCTGGGCGGCCGCGTTCGGCTCGGGCACCACGGTGTACTACGACACCGATCTGCTCACCTGGCAGGTGCGCGGCGCGGGAGTGGATGTCGCCAGCGCCGTGACGACCCCGCTCATGCTGCTGGCGTTCGTGGCGGTGGCGACCCTGGGGGTGTTGGCCGTGCGGGCGCGGGCGCGAGTCGCGGACATCCTGCCGGCCCTGTCGCTCGGATTCGTGGTCGCATTCATCGCCTTCAACAAGGTCGGCTCGCCGCAGTACATCACCTGGCTCGCGGTGCCGGTGATCCTGGGGCTCGCGACGGCGGCGGCGGGGAGCGGTCGATCGTTCCGGGTGCCCGCGGCGCTGTCGGCGATTCTCGCCGCACTCACGCAGGTGATCTACCCGTACCTCTACGGCTATCTGCTCGGCCTCAACCCGCTGATGCTCGCCGTCATCACGGCCAAAGACGTGCTGTTGTTCGTGCTGCTCGGCTGGTCGATGATGGTGCTGTGGCGGGACTGGCGGCGAACGGATGCCGCTCCCGCCGAGCACGCAGACTGGCTGCCCGAGGTCTGGCCGTTCTCGGTCCTCCCGCCCGAAGTCACCCCCACGAAATAAGGAGCCCATCATGCTCGTAGCCTTCTCGGTCGCCCCCAGCGGCGGCGACACCTCCGGAGATTCCGTGCACGACGCGGTGGCGGCCGCGGTGAAGATCGTGCGCGACTCCGGCCTGCCCAACCAGACCGACGCCATGTTCACCACGATCGAGGGCGACTGGGACGAGGTGTTCGCGGTCATCAAGGCAGCGACGGATGCCGTGGGCGCCTTCGGTACGCGCGTCTCGCTGGTGCTGAAGGCTGACATCCGCCCCGGTCACACCGGTGAGCTCACCGGCAAGGTCGAGCGGCTCGAGGCGGCGATCGAGCGCGCTGAGCGATAGCTCGACGGCGTCCCTGTCGCTCAACCGGCTCAGGAGGGACCGGCACAGACGTCACGCGTGCCCCGCAGGCGGAAGAATTGAGAGATGACTGTCGATACCTGGTCCGTCCGCCCGGCAACCCGTGATGACATGGACGCGATCGTCGACCTGCGCATCGCCGGCTGGCGCGCGGCCTATTCGCACGTGATGACGGCGGACTTCCTCGATCGGCTGGCGGCGCGGCGCGACTCGGAGGTCGACGCGCGCCGAACGCGCTTCGGGGACCCGACCGTGCGGCAGTTCGTCGGCACGGCGCAGGGTCGCGTCGTCGGGTGGGCGTTGGCAGGGCCCGGGAAAGACGACGACGCTCCGGCGGCAGACGAGCTGTATGCCCTCTATGTCGACCCCGACCTGCACGGCTCGGGCATCGCATCCGCTCTTCTGGATGCCGTGATCGGTCGCAATCCGGCGTCGTTGTGGGTGCTCGGCGATAACCCGCGCGCGCAAGCGTTCTACAGTAGAGAGGGCTTCGTCGCTGACGGAGTCTCCAAGATGCTCGACGGCGAGCTGTCTCACATCCCCGAGATCAGAATGGTCCGACTCGCATCATGATTCCTCGCCCGATAAACGCCCGCACAGCGAGCACCGCCGCGTGACCGGGATCACCGCGCCGCAGCTCTCGCCCGCACGCATCCGGATCGCCCTGCTCGCCCTCGCCCTCGGCGGGTTCGGCATCGGCGCGACCGAGTTCGTCGCGCTCGGTCTGCTGCCGAACATCGCCCACGACCTGCTTCCCGCCCTCTACGCGCGCTCGCCGGAGGACGCCAACGCCCAGGCCGGGCTGCTCGCCTCCGCCTACGCGCTCGGCGTCGTCGTGGGTGCGCCGACCATCGCCGCCGTGGCCGCCCGGTTCCCGCGCAAGAAGCTGCTGATCGTGCTGGCCGCCGCCTTCACGTTCTTCACCCTCCTTTCCGCAGTGCTGCCGACCTTCGGGCTGGTGCTGGCCGCCCGCTTCCTCGCCGGACTGCCGCACGGCGCGTACTTCGGCATCGCCTCGCTCGTCGCCGCATCGCTGATGGGGCCGGGCAAGCGCGGCGCCGGCGTCGCGTTCGTGCTCTCCGGGCTCACCATCGCCAACGTGGTCGGGGTTCCGGCGATCACGTTCCTCGGCCAGCTGACCAGCTGGCGCATCGCCTACCTGGCCGTCGCCGCCATCTTCGCCCTCACCCTGGTGTCGCTGATCGCCTTCCTGCCCGACCAGCCGGGGGACAAGGCCGCGACGATGAAACGTGAGCTGCGCGCCTTCGGACGAGCGCAGGTCTGGCTCACCCTGTTGTCCGGCGCGGTGGGGTTCGGCGGATTCTTCGCCGTGTACAGGTACATCTCACCGATCGCGAGCGAGGTCTGCCCGCTTCCGCTGGAGGCGGTGCCACTGGTGCTCGTGGTGATCGGCCTCGGCATGACGGTCGGCAACATCGTCGGTGGTCGCGCCGCGGACCGCAACGTCATCGGCACCGTCTACGCCTTCTTCGCCGTCTTCCTGGTGAGCCTCACCGGGCTCGCGCTCACCGCGCAGACCCCGGCCGGGCTGTTCATCTTCGTCTTCCTGGTCGGCTTCGCCGCCGCCGGCATCTCCCCGGCGATTCAAACCCGGTTGATGGATGTCGCGGGCGACAGCCAGACCCTGGCCGCGGCCGCCAACCACTCGGCCCTCAATATCGGCAACAGTCTCGGCGCGTACCTGGGCGGCGTGGTGATCGCCGCGAAGTTCGGCTACATCGCACCGGTGTGGGTCGGACTGCTGCTCTGCGTGCCAGGCAT
>JBEVGK010000078.1:0-4500 GCA_040511795.1 Lacisediminihabitans sp.
GCTCGGCCACGAGGTAGTAGCAGTGCCAGCTGCGCAGGTCGCTGAGCATCGCGGTCGGCGTCCACGCATCCGTGCCGAAGGTGCCGGTCTCCAGTTCCATGATGGCGTCGAGGTCGGCCTCGGTCGCGCGCCGCAGCTTCCAGCTCATCAGCTCACCCGCTTGGGCGTGCCGGGGACGACCGCATCGGGCGCGCGCAGGTACAGCGGCTCGCGGCCGGCGAACGCGCGGCCGTGCTCGTACAGCCCCTCCGCGAGCAGACCGAGGGATGCCGCGGACACCTCCTCCGCGTCCAGCCTCCGGTAGCTCGCATAGTCGACGACCGTCTCCGACACATCGTCGGGGCGGGACAGCGCCGGCCCCTGCACCCGTACCGGAAGGCCGAACTCGTCTGCCCCGGAATATGCGGTCCAGTACACCTCGCGGCGCCGGGCATCCGTCACCACCAGCAGCGGGCCCTCGCCCCCCGCGGCGTAGTGGCCGAACGCGATGCCGTCGTGACTGACGACGCGCACCACCGGTTTTCCCGCGCCGAGCGCGAACGCCTGCGCCGCCGCTATGCCGACGCGCAACCCGGTGAAGGGACCGGGCCCCATGCCGGCGACGACACCGGACAGGGCGGTTACCGGCACGCCGGACTGGTCGAGGCAGAGCTGGATGAGTTCGCCGACCACCTCGGCGTGACGGCGGGTGTCGCGCTCACCAACCTCGGCGATCACGCCTCGGTCGCGGTCGACGACCGCGACGCTGGTGCCGGCGGAGGTGTCGATGGCGAGGAGCATCAGGACAGTTTAAAGGTGCGCCAGCGGTCGCCGTGCGGGGTGATCTCCACGATGCGGGGCTCGACGCCCTCGTCCCCGTCGCTCGAATCGTCGGCTGCGGCACCTCGCGGCCGCGTGATCTGCAGGCCGAGCCAGCTGTCGGTGACCCCATCGAGCATCCCGGCGGCCCACTCGACCACCACGATCGAGCCCTCGAAGTCGATGTCGAGGTCGTCGAGCTCGGCGGGACTGCCGAGCCGGTAGGCGTCGACGTGCACCAGCGGCGGGCCGTCCTGGCGCGGATGGGTTCGCGCGAGCACGAAGGTCGGGCTGGTGACCGCGCCGCGCACCTGCAGCTGTTCGCCGAGACCGCGGGTGAAGGTGGTCTTTCCCGCCCCGAGCTCGCCGTCGAGAGCGATCAGGTCGCCCGCACGCAGCTGGCGCGCGATGGCGGCGCCGAGCTCGCCCATCTCCTCGGGCGTCGACACGGTGACGATCACGGCAGGTAGGTCCGTTCGATGCGGCCGCCCAGGCGGGTGACGATCTCGTAGTTGATGGTGTCCGCGGCGGCGGCCCAATCGCTCGCGCTCGGGGCGCCGGTCGCCGGATCTCCGATCAGCACGGCGCGGTCGCCCACCTGTACGTCGGCATCGCCGACGTCGACGACGACCTGATCCATGGCGATGCGCCCCGCGACCGGATAGGTGATGCCCCCGATCGAGATGGGACCTCGGCCGGATGCCTGCCGCGGGATGCCATCGGCGTAGCCCAGGGGAACGAGAGCGAGGGTGGTTTCGTGCGGCGTGACGTAGTCGTGGCCGTACGAGATGCCACTGCCCGCCGGCATCCGTTTCACACTGGCGACGCGGGTGCTGAGTTCGAGCGCCGGGCGCAGCCCCAGGTCGGCGGAGTCCCCGTCGTCGAAGGGTGACAGCCCGTAGAGGCCGATGCCCCAGCGCACCAGGTCGTAGCGCGCCTCGGGAAGGCTGAGGCCGCCGGCGGTGGCGGCGAGGTGCAGCAGTTCCGGCTCGAGCCCGGCGGCCCGGGCCACCTCGATTGCCCCCTCGAAGGCGGACACCTGGGCGAGATCCGCGGCACGGCCGGCGTTTGCCAGGTGGCTCCAGATGCCGCGGACGACGATGCGACCGGCGCGCTGGTGCTCGAGCGCCAGCTCGACCATGGCGGGCCAGTCATCCGGTCCGGCGCCGTTGCGACCGAGCCCGGTGTCGACCTTGAGCTGCACGAACGCCGGGCCACCGAGCGCCGCGATGCGCTCGAGCTGCTCGGGGTAGCTCACTCCGATGTCGATTCCGGCGTCGACGGCCGCGGAGAAATCGGCCTGCGGGTCGTGCAGCCAGCTGAGGATCGGAACACGGATGCCCGCCTCCCGCAGCTCGAGCGCCTCCTCGATCGAGACCACGCCCAGCCACTCGACGCCCTCGTCGACCGCGGTGCGGGCCACCGGCACGGCGCCGTGCCCGTAGCCACGGGACTTGACCACCGCCATCGACAGGCGGGTCGGCGCGGTACTGCGCAGCACATCGAGATTGTGAGCGATGGCACCGAGATCGATGCGGGCCTCGCGGAACGGGCGCTCGGTCATCCGTCTCCCTCCGCGACGACGTAGGCCATCGCCACACCGGCATCGTGGCTCATCGACAGGTGAATGCGGGTGATGCCCTTCGCCGCGACGATGTCGGCGAGCGCTCCGTAGACCTCGAAGCCGGGGTTGCGGAGCCCGTCGGAGACCACGGCCATGTCGTGCCAGCGAACGCCGGTCGAGTCGCCGAGCGCCTTGATCAGCGCCTCCTTGGCCGCGAATCTGGCCGCCATCGAGCGCAGCGGGCGGCGGGAAGCCCCGTCCAGCTGCTCAGCCTCGGCGAACAGCCGCGTCAGCAGCGCCGGGGTGCGATCGGCCGCGCGCTCGAACCTCGCGAGGTCGACCACGTCGATGCCGATGCCGACGATCATCGAGCGCTATTCGACCGTGACGGACTTGGCCAGGTTGCGCGGCTGGTCGACGTCGAGGCCCTTGGCGGCGGCGAGCTCCATCGCGAAGATCTGCAGCGGGGCGACCGCCAGCACCGGCTCGAACAGCGTCGAGGCGAGCGGGATGCGGATGACCGTGTCGGCGAAGGGAAGCACCGAGACGTCACCCTCCTCCGCGATCGCGAGGATGCGGGCACCGCGGGCACGGATCTCCTGGATGTTCGAGATCACCTTCGGGTGCAGCGAGTTCTCGCCGCGCGGGCTCGGAACCACCACGAAGACGGGCTGGCCCGGCTCGATCAGCGCGATCGGGCCGTGCTTGAGCTCGCCGGCGGCGAAGCCCTCGGCGTGGATGTAGGCCAGCTCCTTGAGCTTGAGCGCACCCTCCAGCGCGATCGGGTAGCCGGCGTGACGCCCGAGGAAGATGACCGAGCGGGTGTCGACCATCCATCCGGCGAGCTGACTGATCGCGTCCTGCTGCTCGATGACGGTCTCGAGCTGGGCGGGGAGAGCGGCGAGCTCGGCCGTGAGCCCGGCGACGGCCGCGGCATCCAGCTCACCACGCACGGCGGCCAGATGCAGTCCGAACAGATAGATCGCGGCGATCTGCGCGACGAAGGCCTTGGTCGAGGCGACCGCCACCTCGGGGCCGGCGTGCGTGTACAGCACCGCATCGGATTCGCGCGGGATGGTCGAGCCCTGGGTGTTGCAGATCGACAGGGTGCGGGCGCCCAGCTCCGTGGCGTACTTGACGGCCATGAGCGTGTCCATGGTCTCGCCGGACTGACTGATCGAGACGACCAGGGTGCGGTCGTCGACGATCGGGTCGCGGTAGCGGAACTCGTGCGACAGTTCGACCGTCACCGGGATCTTCGCCCACTTCTCGATGGCGTACTGGCCGAGCATCGCGGCGTAGGAGGCGGTGCCGCAGCCGAGGAACACGATGCGGTTGATGTCGGTGAGGATGTCCGGGCCGAGAGCGTCGAGCTCCGGCAGGTGGACGACGCCGTCGACGACGCGGCCGATGAGGGTGTTCGCGATGGCGGTGGGTTCTTCGCTGATCTCCTTCGCCATGAAGCTCGACCAGCCGCCCTTCTCCGCGGCGGAGGCGTCCCAGGCGACCTCGAACTCGCGGGTCTCGACCGGCAGGCCGTCGAAGTCGGTGACGGTGACGGAGTCCTTGCGGATGGTGACGACCTGGTCCTGCCCGATCTCCATCGCACGGTGGGTGTGTTCGACGAAGGCGGCGACGTCGGAGCCGAGGAAGTTCTCGCCCTCCCCCAGGCCGATGACCAGGGGCGAGTTGCGCCGAGCGCCGACGACGACGCCGGGCTCGTCCTCGTGCAGCACCAGCAGGGTGAATGCACCGTGAAGGCGACCGACGACATTGCGCAGGGCGAGAGAGAGGTCGTGCGTCTGGCGGTACTCGTAGCCGACGAGGAGCGCGGCGACCTCGCTGTCGGTCTCGCTGGTGAAGACGGTCTCGGGGTGCTCGGCCAGTAGCTCGGCCTTCAGCTCGGAGAAGTTCGCGATGATGCCGTTGTGGATGAGGGCGAGCTTGCCGTCGTCGCCGAGGTGCGGATGCGCGTTCCGATCGATCGGCCCACCGTGCGTCGCCCAGCGGGTGTGGCCGATTCCGGTGGAGCCGTTCTGCAGGTTCGACCCCTCGAGGTCGTCGATCAGTACCTGGAGCTTGCCGGCGCGCTTGCGGGTGTGCAGGTCGCCCGCGGGGTCGATGACCGCGAGTCCGGC
>JBEVGK010000079.1:0-3042 GCA_040511795.1 Lacisediminihabitans sp.
GACATCGACACCGCGCTGCGCCTCCGCGACTCAGGCATCGGTGAGGAGGTGCTGATCTTCGCCTGGCTGCTCGCCCCGGACGACGATCTCGAGGCGGCGGTCGCCGCGGGGATCGATCTGGGGATTTCCTCGCTGGACGAGCTCAATCGGGCCGCGGCAGCGGCATCCGTTCGCACCGACGGGCGACGTGCCCGCGTGCACCTCAAGATCGACACCGGGCTGCACCGCAACGGCGTCAGCCCCGCGCAGTGGCCGGACGTGGTAGAGCGCGCGGTGTGGCTGCGTGACAGTGTCGAGCTTGTCGGCATCTGGACCCACATCGCCGAGGCCTCCGACGACGAGGACACGGATGCGATCACCCGCTTCCACTCGGCGGTCGCCGTGGCCCAGGCGGTCGGCGCCGAACCGCAGCTGCGGCACCTCGCGGCCAGCGCGGCCGCATTCTTCCGTGCGGACGCCCGCCTCGATCTGGTGCGGATCGGCGCGTTCGGCTACGGCATCTCGCCGGGCGGTGGAATCACGCCGGGTGAACTCGGCCTCACCCCGGTGATGGCCCTGACCGCGACCGTCGACTCGCTGGGCGCGGGGGTGGCCCGTCTGGCGATCGGCTCCGGCGACGGGATCTCGAGCGGCGCGGCCGGTCGGGTCTCGGTGGCCGTGGACGGAAGGCGGTATCCGGTGATCGAGGTCGGGCTGGACGCGATCACGCTGGCGGACCCCGACGGCCTCCTGCAGCCCGGGGACGAGGCGGTGCTGTTCGGCCCCGGAACACGGGGGGAGGCGACCCTGCAGGAGTGGTCAGACGCGACCGGCACGATCGGCGAGGAGATCGTGACCCGGCTGAGCCCCGACATCCGTCGCCGGTATCTGCCTTAACGACGAAACGCCCCGGCCGGAGCCGAGGCGTTTCGGGGAGTAAGGGGGAGAAGACTACTTGTTCTCGAGCAGGCGAGCCGACTCGTCGTGCCAGTCGCTGGCGATCGTCGACAGCTTCTCCTGGTACTTCTTGCCGTGGTGAGCGCAGAACAGCAGCTCGCTCTCGCCGATGGCGACGCGGATGTAGGCCTGGGCGCCGCAGCTGTCGCAACGGTCGGCGGCGGTGAGTTCGTGGCTGGAGCCGAGGTCAACTGCAGTCGTTTCGGGTGCGATCTGTGACATGAGATGCTCCTCCACTTTCGTACGGGTCGGTGTGACGTGTTTCTATACAAGCACGCGGATGTTTCGTGAGTGGGACAAACGCCCACTATTTCGCTGAACGCGTAGCCCGCTGAGTACCCCCAGTGACAGGGGGTGTCGGGTGCAGGGAGAGCCCCTCGGCTTCATTAGTCTTGAACGCGGTCCGCCTCCCGTTCATTCCTCAGCGCCGGTATTCCGTGCTGCCGGGAGCGTCAGGCCAGGTAAAGGAGAACACACGTGGCGAGTTCGGATTACTCCGCGCGGCACCTCTCGGTGCTGGAGGGCCTGGAGGCCGTGCGCAAGCGCCCGGGCATGTACATCGGATCGACCGACTCCCGTGGACTCATGCACTGCCTGTGGGAGATCATCGACAACTCCGTCGACGAGGCACTCGGTGGCAGCGGCGATCATATCGACGTCATCCTGCATCCGGACGCCAGCGTCGAGGTGCGTGACCGTGCCCGCGGCATCCCGGTCGATATCGAGCCGAAGACGGGGCTGTCGGGCGTGGAGGTCGTGTTCACCAAGCTTCACGCCGGCGGAAAGTTCGGTAGCGGGTCGTATGCCGCATCCGGTGGACTGCACGGCGTCGGAGCCTCGGTCGTCAACGCGCTCTCCGAGCGCCTCGATGTCGAGGTGGACCGCGACGGCAAGACCTGGGCCATGTCGTTCCACCGCGGTGAGCCCGGACGGTTCGCGGATGCCGACCCGAAGAACCCGAGGCCCGATTCGCCGTTCAGCCCGTTCATCTCCGGCAGCGAACTCACGGTCGTCGGCAAGGTCGCAAAGGGCGTGACCGGCACCCGCGTGCGCTACTGGGCGGACCCGCAGATCTTCACCAGGGGCGCCACCTTCCAGACCGAGGAGCTGCTCGCCCGCGCTCGGCAGACCGCTTTCCTGGTGCGCGGCCTGGGCATCGACATCACCGATGAACGTGGCGAGGAGCCGACGCACGAGCTGTTCAAGTTCGACGGCGGCATCGCCGAGTACGTCGACTTCCTGGCGCCCGATTCGCCGATCACGGAGACCTGGCGGATGACCGGCTCCGGCACGTTCACCGAGACCGTGCCCGTGCTCGACGACAAGGGTCACATGGTCGCCACCGAGCTGCAGCGCGAATGCACCGTCGACATCGCCCTGCGTTGGGGAACCGGCTACGACACCGTGTTCCGCAGCTACGTGAACATCATCGCGACGCCCAAGGGCGGCACGCACCAGGCCGGTTTCGAGGCGGGGATGCTCAAGTTCCTGCGCGCCCAGGTCGAACAGAACTCGCGTCGACTGAAGGTCGGCAACGACAAGCTCGAGAAGGACGACGTGCTGGCGGGACTCACCGCCGTGCTCACCGTGCGCCTGCCGGAGCCGCAATTCGAGGGCCAGACTAAGGAGATCCTCGGCACTCCCGCCGTGCGGAACATCGTCTCGACCGTCGTCGCCAAGGCGATGGCGGAACGGTTCGGATCGTCGAAGCGCGACGACAAGACCCAGGCCTCGCTCGTGCTCGACAAGATCGTCGCCGAGATGAAGTCGCGCATCTCCGCCAGGGCGCACAAGGAGACCCAGCGTCGCAAGAACGCCCTGGAGAGCTCGTCCCTGCCGGCGAAGCTCGTCGACTGCCGATCCAACGACGTCGCCCGCAGCGAGCTGTTCATCGTCGAGGGCGACTCCGCCCTCGGCACGGCGAAGCTGGCACGCGACAGCGAGCACCAGGCGCTGTTGCCCATCCGCGGCAAGATCCTCAACGTCCAGAAGGCGTCGGTCTCCGACATGCTCTCCAACCTCGAGTGCGCCTCCATCATCCAGGTCATCGGAGCGGGCTCCGGGCGCAGCTTCGACCTCTCCGCCGCGCGCTACGGCAAGGTCATC
>JBEVGK010000080.1:0-10486 GCA_040511795.1 Lacisediminihabitans sp.
CCACCGGAAAGCTGCTCAGCCAGCGGATCAAGCTGCCGACGCCGACCGGGGGTGAGCCGGATGCCATCGTCGACACGGTGAAAGCGATTCTCAGCCGGCTCGGCGAAGAAGACTCCAAGGGAATCGGCAAGAACGACCCGGTCGGGATCTGCTTCCCCGCCGTCGTGGTCACCGGCCGCACCCTGTCGGCGGCGAACGTGTCAGACCGATGGATCGGGCTCGAGGCCGAAGCGCTGTTCGAGGCGGGAATCAAGCGGGACATCCATTTCGTCAACGATGCGGATGCCGCGGGCTTCGCCGAATCCGTCTACGGCGCGGCCCGGAAGAAGAAGGGCCTCGTGCTCGTCACCACGCTCGGTACCGGGATCGGCACCGCGCTGATCTACAACGGCGTGCTGGTGCCGAACGCCGAGCTCGGTCACCTCGAGATCGGCGGGGTCGACTATGAGACCCAGGCCGCGTACTCGGCGAAGGAGCGCGAGTCGCTTTCCTGGGCCGACTGGGCCGCTCGACTTCAGGTCTACTTCGACACGCTGGTCAAGCTGTTCCACCCGGACCTCATCATCGTCGGGGGAGGCGTCTCCAAGGAGTACGCGGACTTCCTCCCGCTGCTGAAGCTGGACGTGCCCATCGTCCCGGCTACCCTGCGTAACAACGCCGGAATCCTCGGCGCCGCCGCGTTGGCGGCGGGCAAATAGCCGCTTTACACCTGTTCTCCCGACCCGACCGTTAGGGTCCGTCGAGACGCCGTGAGGAATTCGTTAGGACCGGATTCCGCCCTCGTGATGAGGGATTGACTCGTCTGTGCGCTGCCGCAGTGGCAGCCCGCACAGAGTCAACCCTCGCGGAGGAACCCCATGCTCGATCTCGCTTACCTCGTCGGCGCCGTGGCACTTTTCGCCATCGTCGCCCTTGTCGCATGGGGGGTCGAGAAGCTGTGATCGCTCTCAGCGTCCTCTCTGTCGTCCTCGGCTTCGCGGCACTGGTCTACCTGGTGTTCGCCCTGATCAAGCCGGAGCGATTCTGATGTCAAACACCTGGCTCTTCGTGCTCACCATGCTCACGCTCGTCGTCGTGCTCGGTCTCATCTACCGCCCGCTCGGCGACTACATGGCCATGGTCTTCTCGAGCAAGAAAGACCTTAAGGTCGAGCGCGGCTTCTACCGCGTCATCGGCGTGAACTCGCACTCCAACCAGACCTGGCCGGTATACCTGCGCAGCGTTCTCGCGTTCTCCGCGCTCGGCGTCCTGCTCGTCTACGGCGTGCAGCGGCTGCAGCAGTTCCTGCCGTACTCGCTCGGCCTTCCGCCGGTCGAGCAGAGCCTCGCCTGGAACACGGCCATCTCGTTCGTCACCAACACCAACTGGCAGTCGTACTCGCCCGAACTGACGATGGGCTATACGGTGCAGATCGTCGCACTGGTGGTGCAGAACTTCGTGTCGGCCGCCGTCGGCATCGCGATCGCCATCGCGCTCATTCGCGGGCTCGCCGCACGACGCAGCCTGACCATCGGCAACTTCTGGGTCGACCTCACCCGCGGAACCGTCCGCATCCTGCTGCCCCTGTCGGTCTTCGCCGCCATCGTGCTGCTGGTCAGTGGTGTGGTGCAGAACTTCGACGGATTCCAGCACTTCACGTCGATCGCCGGCAGCTCGGTGACCGTGCCGGGCGGCCCCGTCGCCTCGCAGGAGGCGATCAAGATGCTCGGCACCAACGGTGGCGGCTTCTTCAACGCGAACTCCGCGCATCCGTTCGAGAACCCGAACGGGTGGACGAACCTGTTCGAGATCGTGCTGATGCTCGCGATCCCCTTCGCCCTGACCCGCACCTTCGGTCGCATGGTCGGCGATCTGCGCCAGGGCTACGCGCTGCTGGCCGTGATGGGCATCTTCTGGGTGGTCTCGGCCGCCCTGCTGACCCTCCTCGAGTCGATCGGACACGGCACCGCCTCGCAGCTCGCCGGCGGCGCACTGGAGGGAAAGGACACGCGATTCGGCATCGTCGATTCGACCATCTTCGCCACCAGCACGACGCTGACCTCGACCGGCGCCGTCAACTCGATGCACGACAGCTACACCGCACTCGGCGGGGGCCTGACGATGCTCAATATGATGCTCGGCGAGGTCGCCCCCGGCGGTGTCGGGTCGGGTCTCTACGGCATCCTGATCATGGCGATCATCGCGGTCTTCGTGGCGGGTCTGATGGTGGGACGCACACCGGAATACCTCGGCAAGAAGATCGGGGCGCGCGAGGTCAAGCTCGCGAGCCTGTACATCCTGATCACGCCGACGATCGTGCTGGCCGGAACGGCGCTCAGCTTCGCCATCCCTGCCGTGCGGTCTTCCGTCGAGGGAACGTCGTTGGCCAACCCCGGCCTGCACGGCTTCTCGGAGGTGCTGTACGCCTTCACCTCCGCCGGTAACAACAACGGCTCCGCCTTCGCGGGCCTCACCGCGAGCACACCGTGGTTCGATACCGCCCTCGGCGTCGCCATGCTGCTCGGCCGGTTCCTGCCCATCGTGTTCGTACTCGCCCTGGCCGGCTCCTTCGCCGCCCAGGACAAGATCCCGGTCACCGCCGGCACCCTGCCGACGCACCGCCCGCAGTTCATCGGACTGCTGATCGGCGTGATCCTGATCGTCTCGGCACTCACCTATCTCCCCGTTCTCGCTCTCGGCCCGTTGGCAGAAGGACTCAACTAACAATGTCCAGCACACTCATCAGTCCCTTGGATAACGGGCCCACCGGGCCCACCGGCCCCGCAGAGCCCGCCCGCAAGAGCCCCTCCGCGTTCAGCGCCGCCCAGCTGGTCGCCAGCATCCCCGGCGCCCTGCGCAAGCTCGACCCGCGCACCATGTGGCGCAACCCGGTCATGTTCGTCGTCGAGATCGGCGCCGCACTGACCACCGTGCTCGCCATCGCCCAACCCTTCGTCGGCGGCTCGTCGACGTCGACCGCCTCCCCCACATCGCTCGGCTTCATCTGGGCGATCGCGGTCTGGCTCTGGCTCACCGTGTTGTTCGCCAACATGGCCGAAGCGGTCGCCGAGGGACGCGGAAAGGCGCAGGCGAAGAGCCTGCGCGAGAGCCGCACGAGCACCATGGCCAACGTGGTCGAGAACTACGACCCGAGCGCGGATGCCGCGGCTCTGCACAGCTCGTTGGTGCAGCGTCCTTCCGCAGAACTCACCCTCGGCGACATCGTCGTGGTGAGCGCCGGCGAATCGATCCCCGGCGATGGTGACATCGTCTGGGGCATCGCCTCGGTCGACGAGTCCGCCATCACCGGCGAGTCCGCCCCGGTGGTGCGGGAGTCCGGCGGCGACCGCAGCGCGGTCACCGGCGGCACCCGGGTGCTCTCCGACCGCATCGTGGTGCGCATCACCAGCAAGCCCGGCGAGACCTTCGTCGACCGGATGATCGCCCTGGTCGAGGGAGCTTCCCGCCAGAAGACGCCGAACGAAATCGCGCTGAACATCCTGCTGGCGAGCCTCACGATCATCTTCGTGGTGGTCGTGCTGATCATCAACCCGATCGCCGGCTATTCCAACGCCACCCAGAGCGTGCCCGTGCTGGTCGCTCTACTGGTCTGCCTCATCCCGACCACCATCGGTGCGCTGCTCTCCGCCATCGGTATCGCCGGCATGGACCGCCTGGTGCAGCACAACGTGCTCGCCATGTCGGGGCGCGCGGTCGAGGCCGCCGGTGACGTCACCACGCTGCTGCTCGACAAGACCGGCACGATCACCTACGGAAACCGCCGGGCCGCCGAGTTCGCTCCGGTGAGCGGCGTCAGCCTGGAGCGCCTGGCGCGCGCCGCGGCGACGTCGTCGCTGAGCGACCCCACCCCCGAGGGCAAGTCGGTGCTCGACCTCGCCCACGACCTCGGCTTCGCCATCCCCACCGAGGTCACCGGCGAAGTCGTTCCGTTCACCGCACAGACCCGCATGAGTGGCGTCGACTACGCGGACGGCAGCCAGGTGCGCAAAGGCGCCGGCTCGCAGGTCGCGGCGTGGACCGGGATCACCGACGTCAAGATCCAGCATGAGCTCGACGCCATCGTCACCCGCGTGTCACAGGCTGGCGGCACCCCGCTGGTCGTCGCCGAGCGGACCGCTGAGGGTGTGGCATCCGTTCTCGGTGTCATCTACCTGAAGGACGTCGTCAAGACCGGCCTCGCCGAACGCTTCGCCGACCTGCGCCGGATGGGGATCCGCACCGTCATGATCACGGGTGACAACCCGCTGACCGCGAAGGCGATCGCCCAGGAGGCGGGGGTCGACGACTTCCTCGCCGAGGCCACCCCCGAAGACAAGATGGAACTGATCAAGCGGGAGCAGCAGGGCGGCAACCTGGTTGCGATGACCGGTGACGGCACCAACGACGCCCCGGCACTCGCCCAGGCAGACGTCGGCGTCGCGATGAACACTGGTACGTCGGCCGCGAAGGAGGCCGGCAACATGGTCGACCTCGACTCGGACCCGACGAAACTGATCGACATCGTCTCCATCGGCAAGCAGTTGCTGATCACCCGCGGATCGCTGACCACGTTCTCGATCGCCAACGACGTGGCCAAGTACTTCGCGATCATCCCCGCGATGTTCGTCGCCAGCTATCCGGGGCTCGCGGCGCTGAACTTCATGCAGCTGCACTCCCCCGCCTCGGCGATCCTGTCGGCCGTGGTGTTCAACGCGCTGATCATCATCGTGCTGATCCCGCTGGCTCTGCGCGGCGTGAAGTACCGCGCGACGAGCGTCTCCAAGATCCTCAGTCGCAACCTCTGGATCTACGGCGCCGGCGGTCTCATCGCCCCGTTTATCGGCATCAAGATCATCGACCTCGTGATCTCGCTGATCCCCGGTTTCTAAGCACACGACACTCGAAAGAATCGAAGAAAATGTCCTCACAACGCGGCATCACCCGGCAGTACTGGGTCGCCCTCCGCGCACTGATCGTCTTCACGGTCGTGCTCGGCATCGGTTACCCGCTCGTCATCACCGCGATCGGTCTCGCCGCTCCGGCCCAGGCGCACGGCGCACTGGTGCAGGTGGACGGCACGACCGTCGGCTCGAGCCTCATCGGCCAGAGCTTCACCGACAAGAAGGGAAACGCGCTGCCGCAGTGGTTCCAGGCGCGTCCCTCCGCCACGGGCGACGACGGCGGAGCGTCGAGCGGCAGCAACCAGGGCCCCGAGAACCCGGACCTGATCAAGGCCATCAAGGAACGTCGTGCGGCGATCGCGGAACTCGACGGCGTCGACCCGGCGACGATCCCCGCTGACGCGCTCACGGCATCCGCGTCGGGAATCGATCCGCACATCAGCCCCGAGTACGCTCGTGAGCAGGTGGCTCGCGTCGCCGAAACCCGTGGTCTCAAGGAGTCGGATGTCGCAGCCCTCGTCGAGGCGAACGTGCAGGCGCCCGTGCTCGGCTACCTCAGCTACCCCACCGTCAATGTGCTGGAGCTCAACATCGCCCTCGAGAAGCTGGGCTGAACGAATGGTGACTGAGTGACCGAGGGATTCCTCAAGGTCTATCTGGGCGCTGCTCCCGGAGTCGGCAAGACCTTCTCGATGCTCGAGGAGGGACGCCGGCTGCGGGAGCAGGGCCTTGATGTCGTGGTCGGGCTGGTCGAGACCCACGGCCGGGCCGGCACCGCCGCGATGGTCGAAGGCCTGGAGATCGTGCCACGACGCGTGGTATCCCACCGTGGGGTCGAGCTGGAAGAGATGGATCTCGACGCGCTGCTCGACCGGGCACCGCAGTGGGCGCTCGTCGACGAGCTGGCGCACAGCAATGCGCCCGGCTCGGAGAACCCGAAGCGCTGGCAGGACGTACAGCGGCTTCTCGATGCCGGCATCAATGTCATCTCCACGGTCAACATCCAGCACATCGAGTCGCTCAACGACGTCGTGCAGTCGATCACCGGCGTGGTTCAACGGGAGACCATCCCCGACTCGGTGCTGCGCTCGGCCAACCAGATCGAGGTGGTCGACCTCGCACCGGAAGCCCTCCGCGCTCGGCTCTCCGGCGGGGACGTCTATCCCGCAGGAACCATCGACGCGGCGCTGAGCAACTACTTCCGCCTCGGCAACCTCACGGCGCTGCGCGAACTCGCGCTGCTCTGGCTGGCAGACGAGGTGGATGTCGCGCTCCAGGCCTATCGCGACGGTCACGGCATCCGCGGCAAGTGGGAGGCGCGCGAACGCGTCGTCGTCGCCCTTCCCGGCGGCCCGGAGGGTGAGACTCTCATTCGCCGTGGGGCACGGATCGCCGCGCGCACCAGCGGCGGTCAGCTGCTGGCGCTGCACGTCGCCAGCCCCGATGGGCTCGCCGAATCGAACCCCGCGGCGCTCGTGCAGCAGCGCGCGCTGGTGGAGAGCCTCGGCGGCACCTATCACCAGGTGGTCGGCGACAGCACCCCGGCCGCGCTGGTGGAATTCGCCCGCGGGGTCAACGCCACGCAGCTGGTGATCGGTGTCAGCAGACGAAGCCGACTCACGGCTTTCCTGACCGGACAGGGAATCGGCGCAACGGTCATCCGTGCCTCCGGCGACATCGACGTGCACATCGTCGCCCATGCCGCCGCGGGGACGCTGCAGCTGCCCCGGTCGCGCGGCTCGCTCACACCGATGCGCCGCATCGCCGGCTTCGCCGTAACCGTGCTCGCCATCCCGCTGCTGACGCTCTTCCTGACTCTCGTGCGACGGCCGGAGGCGCTGGTGAGCGACGTGCTCGCCTTTCAGCTGTTGGTCGTGATCGTGGCGCTCGTCGGCGGCATCTGGCCCGCGGTGTCGGCCGCCGTGCTCGCCGGATTCTGTCTCGACTTCTTCTTCGTCGCGCCGTACTACACGGTGCGAATCGCCGACCCCGCGCATCTGGTCACCCTGGTGATCTTTTTGCTGGTGGCGGTGTTGGTCTCGCTCGTGGTGGACCGCTCGGCCAGTCGCAGCCGTGCCGCTCGCAGGTCTGCGGCGGAAGCCGAGACCCTCGCCACCGTTGCCGGCAGCATCATCCGCGGCGAGAACGTGGTGGAGGCCCTGGCGAACCGGCTGCGCGAGGTGTTCGGGATGGCGAGCGTCGTCATCCGTTCCCGCGACGCCCAGTTGTTCGAGGCCGGCGCCGTGACCTCCTCTGCCCCGGCCCACCGCACCGAGGTCGCGCTGAGCGACGGCGGCACGATCGTGCTCACGGGGCGCGAACTGCAGCCCTCCGACGGTCGCATCCTCGACGCCTTCGTGGCGCAGATCGATGCGGCACTCGAGCAGCAGGATCTGCGCGAACAGGCGCAGGGCATCCGCCCGCTCGAGGAGGCCGACCGGCTGCGCACCGCCCTGCTCGCGGCGGTCGGGCACGATCTCCGCACGCCGCTGTCGTCGGCGACTGCCGCGGTGTCGAGCCTGCGGGCGACGGATGTCCGCTGGAGCGACGAGGACCGCGACGACCTGCTCGAGACTGCCGAGGTCTCGCTGCACCGCCTCGCCGACCTCGTCGCCGATCTGCTCGACGCCAGTCGACTGCAGGCCGGCGTGCTGCCGATCTCGCTCAGCACCGTCGGCGTCGACGAGATCGTTCCCCTGGCGCTCGATGAGCTCGGTCTGCACAACGGGCAGCTGGTCGTAGATGTGCCGGGCGATCTGCCCTCGGTCGTGTGCGACCCTGCGCTCGTGCAGCGGGTGGTGGTGAACCTGGTCAGCAATGCACTGCGCTACTCCCCCGTCGGGTCGCCGCCGCTGATCACCGCGAGTGCCTTCGGCGATCGGGTCGAGCTCCGGATCATCGACCGCGGTCCCGGCATTCCTCTCGCCGCGCGCGCGGAGGCGTTTCAACCGTTCCAGCGACTCGGCGACACCGACAACACGACGGGGGTCGGACTCGGGCTCGCCCTGTCGAACGGTTTCATGGAGGCGATGGGGGGCAGCCTGCACGCCGAGGACACCCCCGGCGGTGGCCTCACCATGGTCGTCGCACTACCGGTCGCGCCGGTCTCCGCTACCGTGTCGTCCGTGACCGTGACTCCGGTGGAAGGCGACTGATGCGCATACTCGTGGTCGATGACGACGCGCAGATCTTGAAAGCGCTCCGGATCAATCTCGCCGCCCGCGGTTACGACGTCTCGCTTGCCCGGTCGGGGCCGGAGGCACTGGATGTGGCGGCGAAGACCAAGCCGGAACTCGTGCTGCTCGACCTCGGGCTGCCCGGTTTCAGCGGGATCCAGGTGATCGAAGGACTGCGCGGCTGGACCGAGGTGCCGATCCTCGTGGTCTCCGGTCGCAGCGATTCGGCCGACAAGGTCGATGCCTTGGACGCCGGGGCCGACGACTATGTGACCAAGCCGTTCGCGATCGACGAACTGCTGGCGCGCATCCGTGCCCTCAGCCGTCGAGCCACCACCGAACCCGACGAACCGATCACCCGGTTCGGCGACGTGGTCGTCAATCTTGCCGGCCACACCGTCACCAAGGCGGGCGAAGCGGTGAAGCTGACGCCGACCGAGTGGCACATCCTCGAGGTGCTGGTGCGCAATCCGCGGCGGCTGGTCACCAAGCACTTCCTGCTGACCTCCGTCTGGGGTCCCGGCTACGAGAAGGAAGACGGATATCTGCGTCTCTACCTGGCGCAACTCCGCAAGAAGCTCGAACCGGAACCGTCCCGCCCGCGGTATCTGCTGACCGAGCCGGGGATGGGATACCGGTTCGCGCCGGACGCGGGCTGAGCTCAGCGTGAGAGCATTGCCACCCATTCCCGCACGATGCCGGTGAGTGCTTCGCGCTTGTCGCCGACGTCGTCGAGCGAGAGGAAGCGTACCTCCCGCCGATCCGGCCAGGTGCCGAGCATGATCCCTTCCGGGTCGGCGACGAGACCGTTCGGAAACACCAGTACCAATCGCAGAAAATCCTGTGCTCGAAGCTCGAACGCACCGAGATCGGTGCCCTTGCCGTCGACGGTCGCCGCGTAGAAGCTCGGCGACTTCCACTTGATCCGCTCGGCGATCGCCGGGTCGGCGTCGAGCACTATCGTGCGCACGGCCACCAGTGATTCACGGTGGGGGTGCTCGAGCGTCTCGATGTACGTATCCACGGCGGAGCTGCCATCCATCCCGCGACCCTAGCCCGGGGCACACCAACCGACAACCACCGGTGGCCACCGGTGGTCCATCACCGATCTCCCGGCAGATCGATCGCCAGATCGACCATTCCGCCTCGCCGCGGAGTTCGCTCTGGGTCGGTCCATGGTGGTGGGATGAAGTACGGCACGTGGTCGCGCATCACGATCTCCCACCCATCGTCGTGGATGCGATGGTGATGGAAGGAGCACAAGGGAATCCCGTTCGCCACATCCGTCGCACCGCCTAGTGACCACCACGCGAGGTGGTGCGCTTCGGTGTAACTGGGCGGATGGTCGCAGGTGGGGAATGCGCATCCGCCATACCGTTCCGCCAGAGCGTGTCGTTGCGCCGGACTGAACAGGCGCCGGGATCTGCCCAGGTCGAGCACCTCCCCATCCCCGCCGAGCACGATCGGGATGATGTTCGCATCAGCCGCGATAATCCGTGCGGTGGTGGCGGAGATCCCGGCGTCGACCCCGTCTATCCGTGCGGTGCCGAGTCCGTCGCGCAACTGGTCGAGGGACATCCGCACCACCATAGTTGTGGTCGGGCGGTCCCCGGTCGGACTCGCGCAACTGATCACGTGCCGGAACAGGTCTTCGGCCGCATCCGCCCGACGCTGTGGCATGGTCCGGTCATCACTGTCGGCCACGCCGTCGGTGGCCAACGAGTCGGGCAGGCGGTCTCGTGCGGCCCGGAGTTGTTCGCCCACGAAGTGGTCGATGCCTGCCCGCACCACCCCCGCCGTCTCCGGCGGCATGACCCAGACCAGGCGGACCATCCCATCCCGCAACGTCACCAAGGTCAACGACCTCCGCCGGCGGCGGATCCGATCCTGTGGTTCGACACCGTCTTGATCGAGTCGGTCGCGGACCTGCCGCGCTAACCCGTGCACCTGCTTCACCGTGAGCCCGGGTGCGTGCTCGACCAAGACCCGTTCACCCGCGAGGCGCGCGTCGGCACTGCAGTTCGGGGCTGACTGTTCCAGTTCGCGGACGATCACCGCGGCAGCGTCCACACTCACCGCACCCGCGGCCACCGCGTCACCGACGGCGGGGTACTTGGCCGGCAGCGGTGAACCGTCCAGCGCGGCCGGTTGCCGAGTAGCCTCCCCGACCGTGCACAACCGGATCGCCTCCAGCGCACTCAACTGCCACAGTTCGGCGAGGAACAGCCCGGGCCCGGAGTGGCCAGCTCGCCGCGCCAAGCCCGCCGCCTCCAGATGCGGTGCAGAGCGGTGAACGAGTTCCCCGGCGACCCGGGCCGCAGCAGCTTCCACAGCTCGCCGCACCCGCCCCAACTCGGCGATCAGCGTCAGGAAATCATCGGACGACAGACCCTCGATATCGGTCGAGCCCCACGCCTCAGAGAACGCAGC